>CAIWTI010000027.1 GCA_903915545.1 uncultured Actinomycetes bacterium
CGAGGCGCTGGCGGAGCTCCTCCAGCTCACCTCCGCCGGCGGTGTCTTCGGCGAGTTCGCAGAGGACGACGACCGAGGCGACTTCGCGAATCGTCTCGATCTCGGTGATGGGCGCGGCAGAGTCGTCGACGACGAGCCAGCCGGGCTCCTCCCCTTCACCAAGCGCAACGAGGTAGTGACGGACGCCGCCCGTTGGCTCGGCCGCGATCACGGCGTTGACGACCCCACCGGCCGAGATGGCAGTGGCGATCCGTTCGAGGTCTTCGCGTAGTCCCACGCCGAAACGTTAGACCGTCCCTTACCCTTAGGTGCGATGACTGCCGCCGCCATCGTTGCGATCGTTGCCGCCGTTGGGGCTGCGGGCGCCGCGGCCGCTGCCTTTGCGGCGCTGCGCAAGACGCGTGCGCACGAGCGGGCGCTGGAGCGCGAGATCGAACGCGGCAAGGCGTTGTTCGACGAAGTTGTTGCCCGCGAGGCGCGGCTGCGGGCGGAAGAGCTTGAGCGGACGTTGGCGATGATCCGGTCGGAGGCCATCTCGAAGTACGCCGCCGAGGAGCGGCGGATCGCCGAGGAGCGCCGCCAGGTGGCGGCCGAAATCGAGCGCACGGCGACGAACGCGATGACCGAGGCGCTCACCGCCGTGCAGCGCAAGGTCGATCAGCGGATCACCGACTGGTCGGCTGATGTCGACAAGTTGCAGGAGGGGCTCTCGAACGAGCTTGTGAAGATCGGCGGGCAGCAGCGGCAGGCGATCAAGGATCTCGAGGCGAAGATCGCTGAGGAGGACACCCGACTACAGGGCACGATCGATCGCAGCCGCGAGCAGATCGCGAAGTTGCGTGGTGAGCTTGAGCGCCAGGCCGATGCGCTCGCCAAGGCGGCAGCCGCCGACCTCGAAAACCATGCAGCCGAGCGGCGTGCGGCGCTTACGGAGGTTGGCGAGCGGCTGCGACGCCGCGAAGAGGAGATCACCGCGCAGATCGACCGCGAGCAGGCCGAGGCGACCCAGCGGGTTACCGCGGCACTCAGCGACGTCGAGCATCGTCAGGTCGAGCAGCTGCGGCGCGTTGTGCAGCGTGAGGCCGCGCGATTCTCAGAGGCTGCAGCCCAGCAGTTTGAGCTCGTGATTCGTGCCGAGCGAGAGGAGGCAGCGCGCCGGCTGAGCCGCGAGCTCGACCTGGCCGTCGAGCGTTTCGCCCGCGAGGCTGAGGGTGACCTTGCCCAGCGCGTCGAGCACCTTGCCCAGTCGGCCGTCTCGCGGGTCGAAACACGACTGTCAGCAATCGACGCAGGCTTCGAGCGCGCCCGCAGCGATGCTGCAGCGGCGATGGCCCGCCGTACCTCCGAGGCCGAAGCCGAGATGCGCGCGAAGCTCGAAGCGGTCACCCGCGAGGCCGAAACGGCGCGGTCGGCAATCGAGGGTCGTCTGCACGACTTGGCCCGCCGATTCGACGATCTTGCGGCGCGGACATAGTCGCAATCCGCCAGATCGCGTAGGCTTCCCCAACTTCGCACCAACTTCTTCCAGCACCGATCGTTAAGAGACAGCGACGCCAATGACACAGACCACTGAATATCCGCATTCAGAACAGGAAAAGGTCGATTCCTGGCGCCTCCATGTGCTGATCGAGGCGGGGTATCCGTCTGAGCTCGCCGAGAAGATCGCACACTCCGAGGCTGATCTCCATCAGGCGGTTGAGCTGATCACCGCCGGCTGCAGTCACGAGACTGCCGCAAATATTCTCCTGTAGCTCCCGGGGCCGACCTGTGACGGCGGCAGACTAGAGCCGTGGCGAAGGTTGAATCGACGGAGGTAGACGGACGCAAGGTCTTTAGCGTGCGGTCGTTCAACGACGGCATCGCGCAGTGGCTCGGGAAACTGCCAAGCGTGTGGGTTGAAGGCGAGCTGACCGAGCTGAAGCGGCAGCAACGCTGGACGTCGGTGTTCTTCACGTTGAAGGATCCCGACACGGGCGCGACCGTGGGTGCACAGATGGGGCGCTCGCAGTTCGATGCGTTGGAGCTCGACCTTGTCGACGGCGACCGCGTCTACGTGCAGGGCCGGCCGAGCTTCTTCAAGGAGCGCGGGACGTTCAGCCTGCGGGCGTTGAAGATCGAGCGCGCCGGCCTGGGCGCGCACCTGGCGGCGCTTGAGCGGCTGCGTGTAAAGCTCGCGGCCGAGGGACTCTTCGCGGAGGAGCGCAAGCGTCCGCTGCCCCGCATCCCGAAGCTGATCGGCCTCGTCACGGGCAACGACGCGGCGGCGAAGCGGGACGTGTTGACAGCGATCCAGACACGCTTCCCTCCCGCGCAGGTCTTGATCGCCGAGGCGTACGTCCAGGGGCCTCGTGCCGTGCCTGACGTGATCGCGGCGATGGCTGCGCTTGTTGATCGCGGCGTCGACGTGATGATCGTCGCGCGTGGCGGCGGCAGCTTCGAAGATCTGCTCGCGTTCTCCGACGAGAAGATCGTGCGTGCGGTCGCCGAGTGCCCGGTTCCGATCATCACGGCGATCGGCCATGAGCAGGACACGCCGTTGTGCGATCTTGCGGCTGACGTGCGTGCCTCCACCCCATCGGTTGCCGGGCGCCTGGTCGTTCCCGACCTTAACGAGCTGCGTGCGTGGCTCGACCGCGCACATTCCGGCCTTGAGCGTGGCGCTCGCCGCATGGTTGAGCGGCAGGCGCTGCGCAGCGACGAGCTGCGCCGGCGGCTGGCTGCGGCACCGGCTCTCGCTGTCGAGCGTCGCCGGGCACGGCTGAACGCGACCCACGGTCGACTCGCAGCGCTCTCACCGCGGGCGACACTGGAACGCGGGTACGCGATCGTCCGTGCTGGCGACTCGCTGGTTCGCGACGTTCCGGGCGGCGGCACCGAGGTTGGCGTCGAGATCGCGGCCGGGTCGTTCTCGGCGGTGGTCTCGTGAGCGAGCCAACGTTCGAAGAGGCGCAGACCGAGCTTGAGCAGATCGTGTTGCGTCTTGAGCGCGGCGATGTCGATCTCGACGAGCTGACGAAGCTGTGGGAGCGTGGCGAAGAGCTCTACCGCCGCCTTGCCCGTGACCTCACCGAGGTTGAGGGGAAGATCGAAGAGCTCGCCCGCAGGGTCGCTGCCGCGAACGGCGACATCCCGCCAGCCGCTTAACCAGCCGCGAGCGCTTCGCCGAGCGCGATCTCACGCACGGGAGGTCGGCAGGCCCGGCATTCCGCCCTGACATCTCGGGCACCTCCGCTGGAAGATGTCCGACCCGTTTGCGCCGTACTCAGCGCCGCAGCGCCCGCACTTCAAGACGTACACGACCTGAAGGTGGTCGTTGCCGGGGATGTTCGTCCGCCGGACGTTGACCTGTCCGTTTCGATTGCGATACCCCTCGCGCGTCGTCTTCCCTGCCTCGCTCATGGAACAAGACGATGACACAAGATTGGCTCCGCGAATAGGTCAGATCTTGGAGAAGTCGTGCTAGCGATGACTGGCAGCGGCGAGCGCTTCGCCGAGCGCAACGAGGTCGGCGGCAGCCTGTGACGGGTCGCCCGAGAGCGGCCGGATGTCGAACTCTGGGCCGGCGAGATCGACGAGTCCTCCGAAGAGCACGCATGGGACGCCGATGTCCCGGCAGCGCCGCCACACCGAGCCGGGGGCTTTGCCTTCGAGCGTCGTCTGGTCGAGCTTCCCTTCGCCTGTGACGACGAGGTCAACCTCAACGGCTCGCGCGTCGAAGCCGAGCGTGTCGAGCACGAGGTCGCCGCCTTCGATGAGTGCGCCGCCGAGCGAGGCGAATGCGGCACCCAGCCCACCACCAGCGCCCGCACCGACGAGCGCGGCGAACGGCGCAAGCCCGGCGTCGGCAGCGAGGCGGCGCTCAAGCTCTTCGACAGCCTCGGGAGTCGCCCCCTTCTGCGGACCAAAGACACGGGCCGCTCCGCGCTCGCCAAGCAGCGGGTTCTGCACGTCGCAGGCGATCCGCAGCGGTACCTCGGCCGGCCAGCCCCCGATCACGCCGCGCATCCCCACCCCACCATCGACCGTGGCCGTCCCACCGATCCCAACGAGCACCGCCGAGGGCCCGCCCGCCAGCACCGCCGCGAGCAGCTCACCCAAACCAGCGCTCGAGGCGACGAGCGGATCGCGCTCCTCAACCGCCAGCAGCCCCAACCCCGCAGCTGCCGCCGACTCAACGACCGCGGTGCCGTCGGGCAACACGAGGTACTCCGCGTCGATCGTTCGGCCAAGTGGATCGGACGCGCGCACCGTGCGCCACTCACCGCCGAGCGCGCGGTGTAAGACGAGCGCCGTGCCTTCTCCCCCGTCGGCGATCGGCAGCTCGTGCGCCTCACCTCCGCCGCGGCGAACTCCTTCAGCCAATGCTGCGGCGGCTTCGACCTGGCCGAGCACCCCTTTGAGGCTGTCGGGGCAGGCGAGGATGCGCATCAGTGTTCGGGTGCGGGTGGCGGCGACGACGAGAAAGCCTCGTCGGCCGCGGGGATCTGCTTGAGCGTCGCGTACGAGAAGCCCTCGCGTGCGAGGAAGACGAGACCGATGCCGACACCGACCGACGCTTCGATTGCCTGCAGCCCGATGCCGTAGGCAAAGCCATGGCCGTACGGGACGCCGTAGGAGACGAGCGGCAGCGCGACCGCGGCCTGCACGAGGCCGACGTTGCCGGGCCAGAGCGGGAAGATCGTCGCAACGTTCATCAGCACCAGCACGAGCCCGGCTGCGGCGATCGGCAGGCGGATGTCGAACGCGCGCATGGCGGCCCACACGGCGGCGAGTTGGAATGCCCACCCCATGAACTGGAACGTGCCCGCGATGAACGCGGCACGTGGGCGGCGCATCACGGCAAGACCAAAGCGGGCGCGTTGGATCAGCGAGCGGACACGGCCGATCTCCTCAAGCGCAGTGGAGTTATGGCGCCGGGCGAGCACGATCGCGACAGCAAAGAGCACGACGCCTGCACCGACGACACCAACGAGGCTCGCGAACGCCCACGACGGGATCTTGGCCGAGATCAGCACCCAGGTCACAAGGGCGATCGCCGGGAACAGGTCGAAGACGCGGTGTGCGACGACGCTGCCGATGAGGGTGGCCCACACCTTGCGGCCGGGCATCCGGCGCGTCAGCACAGCAACGCGTGCGAGTTCGCCGACGCGCCCGGGGAGCACAACGTTCCCGAAGAGGCCTACGCCGAACGCGGCGAAGACGAGGCGAAAGGGTGGGTGCGGCGGCGGGAGTGCCTCACCGATCGCGGTCTTCCAGGCGAAGGCGCGGACGACGATCGACAGCATGTTGAAGCCGACGGCGGCGACGATCCATTCCCAGTGCACTTGCGAGAACGCGTCCGAGACGGTGCCCCAGTTGGGGTCACGCCACCAGAGCAGCGCGATGCCACCGGCAAGCGGCAGCAGAAACGCGATGGCAAGCCGGATAATGCGCTTGCGGCTCACGCGGTGACTCGCAGGTAGGTCGCTTCGAGCCTGCGGGCAACGTCCTCCCACGAGTAACGCTCGGCGGCGAGCTTACGCCCCGCGATACCCATCGCGATACGGCGGTCTTCGTCGGCCAGGAGTGCTTCGAGCGCGTCCACGAGTGCATTCTCGTCGCCCGGGGGGACGAGTGTGGCTGCATCGGGTGTCGCGACGGCCGCGAACCCGGGAATGTCGGACGCGACGACCGGTGTGGCGGTCGCGAATGCTTCGATCAGCACCATCCCGAAGCTCTCGCCGCCGAGGGCGGGCGAGACGAATGCTTTGGCCGACGCGAGCTCGGCTGAGCGCACTTCGTTGGTGACGATGCCGAGCACGTCGATGCCGTCAGGGTCGAAGCGCATCGTCGATTGCAGCAGCCGGTACTGGAGCGGGTCGGTGCCGATTAGCCGCAGGCGAGCCCCGGTTCGGCGGCGAATCTCGGGCCAGGCGCGCAGCAGCACGGGCAGTCCCTTGCGGGCATCGTGGCGGCCAATGAAGACGATGTGGTTTTCGCGGTTCGCTGGGTCGGCGTTCTCGGGGATGACGCAGCCGTTCGGGATTACCTCGAACTCGCCACCCAGCCAACGGCCCGCGGAGTCGGCAGCCATCTTCGAGACGGCGATGCGGCCGTCGATGCGATCCATCAGGAAGCCCCAGCCAGGCAGCCCGAGCTTCATCCAGCCGAGGTCGCCGGCGGCGTGCCAGGTGGCGACGATCGGGCATTTGGCGATCGCGAGCGCCGCGACGCAGACGGCGGGTGTCATCGGCTCGTGCAGATGAATCACGTCGAACTGCTCGCGCTTCAGGATCTGCGCCATCCGCCAGATGCTGCGGGGCGACAGGATGATGTTTGGCAGCGAGCCGTTGGCCGGCACGACGATTGAGCGGCCGATCGGCGTGATCGTGTCGGGCAGGTCGCCGTGACGACCGCTGCGTGGGTGGAGCAGCCGGGTGAAGAGTCCGGGCGGGTCGTGTCCCATGATCAGGTGGACGTCGTGGCCCCGGGCGCGCAGGAAGGCCGCTTGGTTTTCGGAGTGTTCGACGACGCCGCCCCAATACGACCAGGAGAACGGGACGATGATTCCGATCTTCACGGGCGGCCCGCCAGGGCGGGCGCGAGGCGTTCCAAACCGGCCTCGAGTGCTTCGTCGGTGACGGCGACCGACAGGCGCACCCAGCCTTCGCCGCTTGGCCCGAAGCCACCGCCGGGCGCGACTGCGACGCGCTGGGTGGCCAGGATGTCGTCGGCAGTGAGGCCGTCGGGCAGTTTGAGCCACACGTAGAACGTGCCGTCGCTCACCGAGGTGCCGGGGAGTGCTTCGAGCACGCGGTTGCGGCGGCGCTCGTACGTCGCGCGGCGCTCCTCGACGTCATCTTGCGGGCCGGTGAGCGCGGCGACGGCTGCTTCTTGGAGCGGCCGGAAGATTCCGACACGGGTGTGGTCGTTGATCAGGTTGAGCCGTTCGACGATCTCGGCGTTGCCGACGACGAAGCCGATGCGCCAGCCGGCCATGCCGTAGGTCTTCGACATCGTCCAGATCTCGAGGCCGTTTTCCATAGCACCGGGGGTGGCGAGGTAGCTCTCGGGGGCGCGGCCGTCAAAGATCAGGTCGATGTAGGCGGCGTCGTGCACGAGGATCGTCCCGGTGCGGTTGGAGAACTCGACGGCCTCCTCGAACAGCCCGGCGGGCGCGCAGGCGGCGCACGGGTTGGTGGGGTAGTTGAGGAGCGCGAGCGAGGCGGCGGGTGCGGCCGAGAGGTCGGGTGCCCAGTCGCTCTGCGGGTCGAGGTGCAGCAGTTCAAGCTTGGCTCCGGCGAGGGCGACACCCGAGGTGTAGTCGGGGTAGCCGGGGTCAGGCAGCAGAATTGTGTCGCCTTCGTCGGCGGCGACGAGTGCGAGCTCGACGATCGCAGCTTTCGTACCGGGGATGACGGCGACTTCGCGTTCGGGGTCGAGCGTGACGCCGTAGACGTCGCGGTAGCGGCCGGCGATCGCCTCTTTCAGTGCGGGCAGGCCACGAAAGGGGGCGTAGCCGTGAACGTCGGGGCGACCGGCGGCGCGCTGGAGCGTTTCGACAACGTGCGCTGCGGGGCCGACTTCGGGGTTGCCTCGGCCGAGGTCGATGACGGGCGGGCCCGGTTGGGCGACTGCTTTGGCGACGCGGCCGAGGAGGCCAGCGAAGTATTGGGGCGGGAGTCGTTCGATCCGCGATGGTGGCCTGCGCACGTGCGGATCGTACGCGGGCGACCTAACGGCGTGGGCAGCCGGCGCACATTTCGTAGACTCGGGTGATGCCGAACTCGCCGCTCTTTCCGGAGGGTCTTGCCGAGCTTCACACGCACCTGGGTGGGTCGGTGGCGACCGACATCATGTGGAGCTTGGCGCACGAGCAGGGGATCGCTCTGCCGACCCGCGATTTTTGGGAGTTCGACCGGATGGTGACGGTGTCGGATCCGCGCGGCGTGCCGGATCTCGATTCGCTCGACCGGATCTACCACCTGACCGAGCTGATTCAGAGTTCGCCGCTTGCGGTGGAGCGTTCGGTGCATGCGGCGATCGGCGGGGCGTACCGCTCGCAGCAGATCACGACGCTCGAGTTGCGGTTCAACCCGATGAAGCGCAACCGGGGTGGCGAGCGTGATCTCGACCACATCATTCTGGCGGCGATCCGTGGCCTCGACCGGGCCTCGCTTGAGTACCCGCAGGTGCGCGCGGGCCTGATCCTGATGATGGACAGGACGTTTTCGGCCGAGGCGAATCGGATCGTGATCGAGAAGGCGATCCGCTACGCACCCCGCGGTGTGGTTGGCGTCGATATCGCTGGCCCGCGGCCGGGCGGTGCGCGGTACGACTACACCCAGATCAAGGAGCACGTCGAGACGGCACGCAACGCAGGCTTGGGCGTGACGATCCACGTCGGTGAGGAGGGTGGCGCGTTCGGGATCGACGAGACCCGCGAGGTTGTCGAGCAGCTCCGCCCCGATCGCATCGGCCATGGCATCCTCGCCGCGCGCGACCCGAAGCTGATGGAGACGATCCGCGAGGCCGACATCACGTTGGAGATCTGCCCCACCTCCAACCTGCTCACCAAGGCGCTGTCAGGTGAGGATGAGGTGCGCGACACGTTCCGCACGTTTATCGACAACGGCGTGCACTTCACGATCGCCACCGACGGCCCCGAGATGATGCGCACCCACCTGATCGACGAGTTCGAGCTGCTCACCCGGATCGGTGCGCTCACCCAGGACGAAGCCGCAGCCGCGAATGCGCGCGGGCATGCGGTGAGCTTTATCGGGCGTCACTAGCCCAATCCGTCGAATACGCCCTTCGGACAATGGTGGTCGTGACACGCGCGACCTAGCCTCGTCTTATGCAGGCGCTAATCGATCCCACAACGATCACCGGCCGACAACGGCAGGTGATCGAACTCATCGCTCAAGGACTTTCAAACGAAGAGCTTGGGCAAGAGCTCGGCATCTCCCCAAGGACTGCGAAAGCTCATTGCGACGTTCTCCGACAGAAGCTTGGTGTCCCCAGGCGGCGGCAGATTCCGCTTGCCTACCGGCTTCTAACCGGCGACGACCCCCTCGCAAAGAGTTTGGAGTCCGCGAGAGCCGACAACAGGGGCTGACGGCACCGCGCTCCGGGACGACTCAGTCCCGGGGCGCGGCAGTCCCCCATTCGGGTTATTGCTTGGGGTGACCCACACGCCCTAGGTTTGCCAGAAGGCAAGCACGTTCGTTCGCGCTTCGGTCGTCTTCTCCCGGAGGCCGCAGTGAAACAGGCAGGCAGTAGTTCAACTGAGAATCGCCCCGGTCGCGTGATCATCGAGCGCCCGCGCCTGCTTCGCGTGCTTGAAGAGTCGCAGGCCCAAACCATTGTGCTCGCTGCGCCAGCCGGGTACGGGAAGACGACGCTCGCGCGGCAATGGCTCAAGGGCCGCTCACGATGTGTGGAAATCACCGCCTCAACCACCAACTCGTCGGCACCCCTGCTATTTGATGAGATCGCGACACTTCTAAGCGCTCCGACAGTCCCCGGAGATGTTCAAGTCAGGAGGAGTAAGAGCGTCAGCACTTCGGATCTGGCTGTGCCTACTCTCGGCCGGCTACTGCTCCGTCTACTCGACAAGAACCGCGTAGGCATCGTCTTTGTGGACGATTTCCACCACTTCCGCGGAACGTCATCCGAAACGCTGATCGATGTGATTCGGAGGCTCGGCCACCATCGAACATTGATCGCTTCACGGTCTCGCCCCAGATGGGCCACAGCTCGTTCGGAGATGTACGGGGCTGTTTTCGTAGTTAGCGACGAGACTCTCCGGTTCTCGGAGGAAGAAGTGGTTTCACTCGCAGAACTCAGCGGGACTCCGCAGACTCTCCATCTCGCGTCCAAGCTGCAAGGCTGGCCGCTGGCGCTCGGGTTGGCGACCGTAACCGCGTCCGATCCTCCGTCTGGTGTCGAGGGCACATCACTCGCCCGATTCTTCACAGAGGAAATCCTCGATGGGCTTTCTCAAAGCCAGCAACGTGACCTCGAACTCATCGCCATCCTCCCATCCTTCGATGCCGAAGTTGGTGAGCATCTATTGGGGCGAAGGCATTCTCGTCTTGTCACTGCCGCGATTCGATCAGGACTCGGGTCGAGCAGAAACGGGACGCTCGAACTGCACCCGCTTCTCCGGGATCATCTGATCGAACGGGCTCGAGCAAACAAACGCTATGGCTTAGCCGTTGGTGTGGCAACTCGGGCACTCCTCAAGGTCGGACGCATCGAAGACGCGATTGATCTCGCCGGAAGGAACTCCCG
Organism: uncultured Actinomycetes bacterium; assembly: GCA_903915545.1. Classification (GTDB taxonomy): domain Bacteria; phylum Actinomycetota; class Thermoleophilia; order Gaiellales; family Gaiellaceae; genus PALSA-600. The sequence goes on from CAIWTI010000027.1 coordinate 10,276, forward strand.
TCAAGACCTCGCACGAGAAATCCTCGAAGTAACCGGCCCAACAATCGTCCGCTCGGGGAGCCGTCAGTCACTCGTCAGCCTCGCTTCGCTCTGTCGCGGAAACGCGTCATGTCCTCCAGCGCTCCTTGACCTTATCGAGGCAGAGCTCGCTCTCCGTAAGGGCTCATACGGAGACGCAGCGGCCCTCGCACAGCTCTCACTTGAAGCGTTTCACGAGAGCTCGCACACATACGCAAGGATCGTCGCGGGCCGGACTGCTTTTGCGAGCTGGGATATGACGAGTGCCGTGAGCCACTTCAAAGAAGCCCAAGCTCGCGCAATCAGTCCCGAGGATCAAAGTGATGCGGCGTGGGGCCTAGCACTCGCTTGTATCTTCGGCGAGGTCGACGGGTTACGAAGTGCGGTCGACGATCTTTATGTCCGCCGAAACTCATCGAATCTCGACCTCGTGAGGTGGTCGATCGCGCGCCTCGCCGAACTTCGACTGGGCGAGGGAGTAGCCGAAATCGGCTGGATAGACAGAGGGCTCGCCGCGGCCGCGGAACTCTCCGACCCGGCAGCGAAAACCAGCTTTACGACCTCTTACAGCTACTACCGCGGTGTCCGTGGCGAATACGAAAGAGGTCTAGAGATTGCTTTGGACACACTCCGCTTCGCACGCACGACGGGACTCTCATTCGTTGTCCCCCATGCTGAATGGAATATCGCCTTTTGTTCAACTGGTCTCCGTCGTTTCGCCGAGGCCGACAAATATCTCCGCCGAGTCGAGAGCCACGCTGGTAAGGCAGGCGATCGCTATCTGATCGCAAACGCCGCGATCCTTCGCGCCCGTCGCCACCTTATGCTTGGCGAGTACGAAAACGCTCACCGCATCGCTGTTACAGCGCAACTCGCGGCGCCTTCGAACGCACTTAGAGCCGAACTGATTGCTGCGGAGGCAGCTGCTAACGCACTTCAGAACATCCGTCCTCTTGCGCGTGAATACGACACCTCACTCTGGCCGATCGAGGCCCGGAGCCTTATTGCGCTGGCCCAGGGAATCGCCCAATTCCACGAGTTGGGCGATCCAAGAGCACTTATTCACGCGGTTCGCTTATGCGCATCACTCGGAGCGTGGGACAGCTTTGTATGTATCGCGCGAGCCGCACCATCGATTGTCAGCGTCGCCTCTGCGGATGAACAATTGGCGACCGTTATCGCACCCGTGCTACAGCGCTCACGAGATGCGAACCTCTCTCAACCCACCGCGGGAAGGAGCTTGCGATCAAGATCGGAGGGCACTGAACTCACACCCCGCGAGCGCGAGGTACTTGAACTACTCCGAAGCGGGCTAAAGAACCGTGACATCGCAAGAGCTCTGTTCATTTCGGAGACGACTGCGAAAGTGCATATCCGGCATATCCTCGCGAAGCTAGGAGTTCAGACACGAACCCAAGCCGCCGTGCTCGACGACTAGCCGCCCTTCGCCACGAACCCGACCGGCTCATCCCAAGCCACCGTGGGATGCTCTCCAGCACTAACCGTAAGAGCGAGACGATATCCCTCATCGGCCCTCGCGAGAACGGACTCGAATGCCGCGACAACCTCAAAGTCGAATTGCGAATCGACCGCTTGGGCAAGGCGTAACCTGGCAACACGCGACGGCATCGCTTCTCGATACGGTCGGTCTGAAGTCATTGCGTTATACGCATCCGCAACCGCGATCACACGAGCAAGAAGCGGGATCTCAGAACCGCTAAGGCCATCCGGGTAGCCGGCCCCGTCAATCCGTTCGTGATGGTGCCGGACGACCGCCGCGACTTCGCCGTACGTCTCGACGTTGCCGAGAATTCGCTCCCCGATTTCCGAATGGCGCTGCATCTCGCGTCGTTCATCCAGCGTAAGAGGACCCGTCTTCTCGAGAAGACCAGGTGCTAGCCCGATCTTCCCGATGTCGTGTACGAGGCCGCAAAGGTATGCGAGTTGCTGGTCGCTCTCGGCCAACCCGAGATGCGCCGAAATATCTCTCGCGTACATCGCGACCGCAGCCGAGTGACCAGCCGTGTAACGATCTCGCGCATCAAGAGCTGCAACGAGCGCGGAAGCAAACGACAGGTTCGCACGCTCCAGCGTCTCATTTGCGCTCACCAACTCGCGTGTGAGTTTCCGTTGGTCGTGATAGAGAACGAACAGTCGTTGCGCTGCAAGCGATGGGAGCAAGAACAGGCCGAGGGTCAGTGGCGAAACGCGTTCATAGGCATACGCTAGGAACGCAACGACCGGCGCGTAGAGCGGAACCGCGGAGAGCGCGAGAGGTGAGAGCGCGCGCAAGGTCTCGATCATGTTCGAGACCTTCCTGATCCGAAGTGCCAGCGCCGCAAACGCTGCGTCGATTAGCTGAGAAACGATCGCGCCGACGATCGTCGCCGCGGCTATACCGGTCATCGTGACACCAACATGCCGGAGAATCGAAACTGTGACGAGCCCGGTGACCCCGGCGGTGACAGCTCGACTGGCGGTGTACGAAGCCCACTTGAGATAGGGCTCCCTGAACTCGGGGGCGAAAGAAGCCGCCGCGACGAACATCGCCGCGAGTGGACCGAATAGAACCGCTGCGAACAAGGTTGGCACGAGTGAGACAGACTCGCTGAGGTTCGAATCCAGTTGGACTCGCCCGCGCTCGGCGATCGCAGCAACCGCTCCCAGCAAAATCACAACGTACGGATTGCCAATACCGTAATGGCTCTCGCCAATTGCGAATGCCATAGCGACAACAACGAACCAAAGTCCGGCGACATACAACTTGGATCGCATTTCGATATCGCGCATGGCGGCGCGAAAGTGTCGCAAATTTTCGTGAATTTGGATAGACACTTGATCGCGCATTAGACCGGTTTATAGACTCCCGTGTGCCGTCAGTCCCCAATCAAGGGAGTCAACATGCGCAAGCTTGTTCGTCTCGTGTCGCGTGGCGCCGTCGCCGGCGGCGCCGTAGGCTGGTAGTACCGGTCTACTAGTCACATCCGCAGCGACGGATGTGATCCCCCTCAGGTGATTCAATCCAGGAGCCCACGCCGAAAGCCAACAGCGACGGCGTGGGCTCTTGACTTTGCTTGGAGCTTTGCAAGCAGGTGCCGCACGTGGCTCTTGACTGTTTCTTCTGACAGGAACAGGCGATTTCCGATCTCGCGGTTGGCGAGTCCATCGGAGATCAGCTGGAGCACTTCGATCTCGCGCGGGGACGGTGCATGCCCAAGCGGTGTGGTCGGTGTGATCACCGGCAGCTCGTGCACGACCGACAGACGCGTGGCGGCCACGGCCTCGAACCGCCGCGAGTGTTCGCGGTAACGGGTGAGGATCTCGTTGCGCTCTGCAGCGTCCATGCACTCCGTATCGGCGCGCAGGAGAGAAACCTTTAGACCTAATTCGTAGGAATTCGAAAGAACTTTCTGCGGCGGGCGGCGAGGAATTCCGGTTCGAACTCCTCAACGACCGCGCGAACACCGTCGCGCCCTGTTGCGTGAAAGATACGACCATCTCCTAACCAGAATGCAACGTGATCTGCACGCGAGTCCGATCCGTAACTGACGAGATTTCCTGAACGAAGCTCTGCCTCATTCACGGGCACACCCACGTCTTCCTGCTGCCACGAGTCCCGCGGGATCAAAACACCCACCTGCCGGTACGCGATATGCACGAGACCGGAGCAGTCGATCCCTCGCGTCGTCAATCCACCCCACTCGTACGGCGTGCCGACATACGCACGCGCGATCTCAAGCGGGTTACCCGTGCTGCGCTGCGGAAGCTCGCCCGCACCCTCGTCGAGCACGTGGTGCTCAACCCAGCCGGGATAGCCGTACGCCGTCTCGATCAACGCCCAGCCGTCGTGCTCGCTCGTCACGGTCACTGGCTCGTCGAGCAGCAACTGCGTCACCTGCTCCGCTTCCGGGTCAGGTGTGCGCAAAACAGGCGCGACCTCGACCCGACACCTCACGGCAGCTCGGCCAGCCTCTGTCGGAGATCCGCCTTCACGCCGGGCCAATCATCGTCGACGATCGCGAAGTACGCCGAGTCGCGGATCCGGTCGGGGTACACCATGTGCTTGCGGAAGATCCCCTCGAACTGCGCGCCCAACGCGCCAAGCGCGCCGCGCGACCTCTCATTGAGCGAATCCGTCTTGAACTCCACACGCATCAGGCCACACGACTCGAACGCGTGCGTCAGCAGCAGCAGCTTCGTCTCGACGTTCACGCCGGTGCCCCACGTCGAGCGCGCATACCACGTCCACCCGATCTCGGCGCGCCGATGCTCCAGCGCAAGCGCGAGAAAACGCGACGACCCCACCGGGTTGCCGTCGACGAGAATCACGAACGTCTCCTCGTTCTCCAGCGTCAGCGCTCGATCGAACCACTCATCGAACTCGGCACCAAGCCCGTTCGCAAACCCCATGAAGCGGAAGATCGCAGGGTCGGCATCGGCGACCGCGCGCAGCTCCTCGCGATGCCACTCGGCAATCGGCTCCACCGTCACACGCTCACCCACAAGCGGCGAGGTCGGACGCAAGGCTGTCATGCGCGCAGCTTGCCCGAAACCGGGCCACGCCGCGACCCGCCCCAAACGAGGCGAGTCGCGAAACATGGCAACGGACTAGGCCGCGAGGCCGGCGAGCTCGCGCAATGCGGCAAGCCGGGAGAGGGCCTGGCCCTCAAGCTGACGAACACGCTCGCGCGTGAGATCAAGCTCATGGCCGATCGCCTCGAGCGTCCACGGCTCACCCTCGAAGCCAAACCGCAGCTCGAGGATCCGACGCTCACGCTCGGGAAGAGCATCAAGCGCCTTGCGGATGTTCTGGCGACGGAGTGACTCCTCCGCCTCGTCGAACGGATCGGCAGCCTCGCGGTCGGCGAACAGATCGCCGAGCTCGCCCTCATCGTCAGCGCCAACCGTCTGGTTGAGCGACACCGACGCGGACGCGGCCGAAAGAGCCTCGTCGACGTGCTGGATCGGCAGACCGGTTGCCTCGGCGAGCTCTTCCTTCGTCGGTTCACGACCGAGCTCCACCTCAAGGCGACGCGCCGCCCGCGACAGCTTCTGCTGACGCTCAACGACATGCACCGGCACACGAATCGTCCGCGCATGGTTGGCCACGGCACGCTGCACCGACTGGCGAATCCACCACGTTGCGTACGTCGAGAACTTGTAGCCACGGCGCCAATCGAACTTCTCGACGGCACGGTTCAAGCCCAGCGTCCCTTCCTGAATCAGATCCAGGAACGGCACGCCCAGGCCGCGGTAGCCCTTCGCAATTGAGACCACGAGGCGCAGGTTCGACTCGATCATCCGACGCTTCGCCCGCACGTCACCGCGCTCAATCGCCTTCGCGAGGGTGACTTCCTCGGCAGCGGTGAGCAGCTTGTGGCGGCCAACATCAGCCAAGAACAGCTGCAGGCTGTCGCCCGCACCCGACGGCTGATCGGCTTCATAGACGACCTGCTCAGGAGCCTTACCCGGCTTCTCGTCGGGAGCAGCATCGCGGACTTCGAGACCAATCTTCTCGAGCTCGCGCGTCAACTCCTCAACATCAGCATCGGCAAGGTCATGCTCGACGGCAAACGCCTCGAGCTCGCTCGGCTCGATCCAGCCACGCTCCTCGCCGGCCTCGATCATGGTGCGAGCCCCTTCGGACTCCAGCAGTTCGGTCAACTGATTCTGCGTCAAGTGAACTTCACAACCCTTCTGTCACGAGTCTTGTCCTGCAAACGTTCGTACCGGGAGAAACGACTCCTGCGGGGAAAGCCTATAGGCAATCCACCGAATCTCCTAATCTTGATTTGGAAAAACCTGATGAATCCGCATGTTCCGGGCTCTGGTTTCGACCCTTCTCCGCCGCAACCAAACGAGCTCCGCACCCGCGAATACCACTGTCAGTATGGTCGATGGTACGCGAAAAGCCAGTGTGTCGCTGTTTAGGAAAGGTAAAGCGGGCTATTTCTTGCGGCCACGCTTGGGCTTCGTGTCGCCACGATCCCGCCGATCCTGCAGCAATTCCGCGGCCCGCTCGATCGTAATCTCCTCCACCGAGTCGGCCGTACGAAGGCTCGCGTTCGTGTCGCCATCAGTGACATACGGGCCAAAACGACCGTTCTTCACAACGACAGGCTTACCGCTCACCGGATCGTTGCCGAGTTCGCGCAGCGGCGGCGCAGCAGCCGCACGGCCACGCGCCTTCGGCTGCGCGATCAGCGCCAGCGCCTGCTCGAGCGTCACCGTAAAGAGCTCGTCCTCGGTGCCAAGCGACCGCGACTCGGCCCCCTTCTTGACGTACGGGCCGTAGCGGCCGTTCGTCGCCACAACCTCTTCGCCATCCGACTCACCGAGCGTGCGCGGGAGCGTGAGGAGCCTAAGCGCATCGTCGAGGGTCACCGTCTCGGGCGACATCGTCTTGAAGAGCGACGCCGTCCGCGGCTTCACCGTCTCGTCTTCAAGCACCTCGGTGATGTACGGGCCATACCGACCGTTCTTCACCACGATCGTGTGGCCCGACTCGGGATCGACACCCAGCGAGTTCTCGCCGGTGCCCTGCGCGAGCAGCGCCTCGGCCTTCTCGATCGTCAGCTCGTCGGGCGCAATGTCCTCGGGAATCGTCAGGCGCTCATCGCCGCGCTGGATATACGGGCCGTACTTGCCGACCCGCAACTCGATGCCGTTGCCGATCTCCATCGTGTTGATCGCCCGCGCGTCGATATCGCCAAGGTCGGTGACGAGCGCCTTCAACCCGCTTGCCTCGTCGCCCGCGCCGCCAAAGTAGAAGCGCTGCAGCCAATCGGTGCGCTGCTCCGAGCCTTCGGCGATCCGGTCGAGATCGTCCTCCATGCGCGCGGTGAAGTCGTAGTCGACGAGCCGCCCAAAGTGCTGCTCCATCAGGTTCGTCACCGAGAACGCAAGGAAACTCGGCACAAGCGCCTGGCCTGACTTGCGGACGTACCCGCGGTCGAGGATCGTCCCCATGATCGCCGCGTAGGTTGACGGGCGACCGATGCCGCGCTCCTCGAGTGCACGCACGAGCGTCGCCTCGGTAAAGCGCGGGGGCGGCGAGGTCGAATGGCCCTGCGGCTCAAGCGCCGAGGAGGTGACCGCGTCGCCCTCTTCGAGCGGCGGTAGCTGCTTCTCTTCGTCGTCGCCCGAGACCGGCTCGTCGCGCCCTTCCTCGTACGCATGCAGGAAGCCGCGGAACGTGATCACGGTGCCGGCCGTCGAGAACTCGGCGTCGCGACCATCGGTCGCCTTCGCACCCAGCCGCACCGACACAGTCTCGCCACGGGCATCGGCCATCTGCGAGGCAACCGTCCGCTTCCACACCAGGTCGTACAGCGCCAGTTCGTCGCGCTCAAGCTCGTTCTTCACCTGGTCGGGCGTGCGGAAGTGATCGCCCGCCGGGCGGATCGCCTCATGTGCTTCCTGGGCGTTCTTCACCTTGCGGTTGTAGGTGCGCGGCTCGGCCGGAACCGTCTCGGCCCCATAGAGCTCGCGTGCCTGATCGCGCGCCGCGACGATCGCCGACTCCGACAGCGTCGTCGAGTCGGTACGCATGTAGGTGATGTACCCGTTCTCGTAGAGGCGCTGGGCTACGCGCATCGTGTGCTGCGCCGAGAAGCGCAGCTTGCGGCTTGCCTCCTGCTGCAGCGTCGAGGTCATGAATGGCGCGGCCGGGCGGCGCGTGTACGGGCGACGCTCAACCGAGCGAACCGCGAGTGCGATCCCTTCGAGCGCGGTCGCGAGCGAACGCGCATCGGCTTCCTTCAGTGCAACGGCATCGGCCGTCGTCAATTCTCCTGTGCGGGCGAAGTCGCGGCCGGTCGCCACGCGCTTGCCGTCGAGCGCTGCCAGCTTGGCGGTGAACTCTGACGCAGGCGCCTTGTTGGGCGCCAAGCTCGCCTCGATGTCCCAGTACTCGGCGGCGACAAACGCCATCCGCTCGCGCTCGCGCTCAACCACCAGGCGCGTTGCCACCGACTGCACGCGGCCTGCCGAAAGCCCCTGCATGATCTTGCGCCACAGCACCGGCGAAACCTCGTACCCGTACAGACGGTCGAGGATCCGGCGGGTCTCCTGCGCATCAACAAGGTGCTGGTTGATCTCGCGCGTTTCGCCTAGCGCCCGCTCAATCGCCGGCTTCGTGATCTCGTGGAACACCATGCGGCGAACCGGCACCTTCGGGTTCAGCACCTGCATCAGGTGCCAGGCGATTGCCTCGCCCTCGCGATCTTCGTCGGTAGCGAGCAGGAGTTCGTCAACGCCCTTGAGCTTGTCCTTCAACGCCGAGACGACCTTCTTCTTCTTTGGGTCGACGACATACAGCGGCTCAAACGCGTGCTCAACATCGACACCCAGGCGCGCCCACGCCTCGCCCTTCTGCGCAGCGGGGATCTCAGACGCCCCGTGCGGCAGATCGCGAATATGGCCGATCGACGACTCGACGATGTAACCCGAGCCGAGATAGCCCGCGATCGTCTTGGCCTTCGCCGGAGACTCGACGATGACCAGGCGCTTGCCTGTTGTCTTGGTTGCAGCCATTCGGGGCGAGACGATAGCCCCTTTGACGTGGTCCGCGATACTCGGTCGACATGAGCACGTCCAAAACACCTCCCGTACTGCTCGCCGTTGATGGCGACTCGCTCACCCACCGCGCCTACCACGGCATGCCCAAAACGATCCGTGGCGCAGGCGGCCGTCCCGCAGGCGCACTCACGGGCTTTGGCAACTTCCTGCTCGCGTTGTGGGAGCGGGTGACGCCCGACTCGGTCGTCGTCGCGTGGGACTCGCTCGGCGCCCCGACCTACCGCAACACCGAGCTGCCGACCTACCAATCAGGCCGCGAGTTCGACGACGCGATCGTCGAGCAGCTCGACGCGCTGCCCGCGTTCGTCGAGTCATTCGGATTCGTCGCCGCCAAGGCTGCCGGGTACGAAGCCGACGACTTCCTGGCGGCCGCCGCGGCAGACGGTGTGTGGCCTGGAATCGTCGTCGTTGTCACTTCCGACCGCGACGCCTACCAACTCGTCACCGAACGCGTCCTCGTCCTGCAGCCCGTAAAGGGCGTGAGCGAGCTCGCCACGATCGGCCCCGCCGAAGTGCGCGAGCGCTACGGCGTCGACCCCGCCCAGGTGCCCGACTTCATCGCGTTGCGCGGTGACCCCTCCGACAAGATCCCCGGCGCCCCCGGCATTGGCCCAAAGAACGCTGCGACGATCCTGAACCAGTACGGCTCGCTCGAAGGCGCAATCGAAGGCGGCCGGTTCCCCGAGATCGCCGACGACCTGCGCCTCTACCGACGGATTGCGACGATGGATCCCACCGCGCCGCTGCCGAAGCTCGGGCTGACGAAGCCCGATTGGGCAGGCGCCGCGGCACACGCCGAGGCGCTCGGCTTGGGCGGACTCTCGCGGCGGTTCGCCGAACACGCCGAGCAGTAATGGACGTCGTCAGTCACGCCGACTTCGCGACGCTCCACCCCACCGGTTCCCATCCCGAAACGCAGAAGCGCATCACGGTGCTGCACGAACGCTTCACCTACGTCGAGTGTGAAGAGGCGTCGGAAGAAGACGTCCTGCGCTGCCACACCCTCGAGCTCGTCGAGCGCGTGCGGCGCGCTCGCAGCTGGCTCGACCCCGACACGCTGTGCACCGAGACGACCTTCGACGCTGCGCTGCTTTCTGCTGGCGCCGCGATCGAGGCGGTACGCCGAGGCGGCTTCGCCCTCAGCCGCCCACCGGGCCACCACGCCGAGCGCGGACGGTCGATGGGCTTCTGCATCTTCAACTCAGTCGCAATCGCCGCGAAGTGGGCGCAGGCAGAGCTGGGCATCGAGCGCGTCGCGATCCTCGACTGGGACGTCCACCACGGAAACGGCACGCACGACATCCTCGGCAACGACCCCACCGTGTTCTTCGCGTCGCTCCACCAGTGGCCGTTCTATCCCGGCACCGGTGGGCCGACCGAGCAGGGCGAGACACTGCTGAACATTCCGCTTGGCGAGGGCACCAACGACGCCGGGTACTTCGCGGCGTTCGAGCGCGTCGAGGAGGCGATCACTGCATTCGAGCCAGAGCTGCTGCTTGTCTCGGCCGGGTTCGACGCCCATATCGACGACCCGCTGGCACAGCTCGACCTCTCGACCGAGGCGTTCGGCGAGCTTGCCCGTCGTGCAAAGGCGCTGGCTCCACGTGTCGCTGCCGTGCTGGAGGGCGGTTACAACCTCGCCACGCTGCCCGACCTCGTCGCCGTCGCGCTCGACGGCTTCGCCGCGTAACTCACGCGAGCGCGCCCCAGTGCGTTACACCTGAGCGGCGCACTGCGCCCCCGCCCATGACCGACTCTGCGCCTACCCGTCCCGACCGCGTCGCGCTCGAGCGCACCCTTGGCCTGCGGGGCGGCATTGCGCTGGCGATCGGTTCGGTCGCCGGCTCGGGGATCCTTTTCTTGCCGTCTGTGCTCGTGCGACTCACCGGCCCCGACGTGCTCGTCGTGTGGGCGATCGCGACCGCGCTGTGCATCCCGCTGCTCTTCATCTTCGGCGAGATGGTGCGCGAGGTTCCCGACGGCAGCGGCATCGAAGGCTTCATCGCGCGCGGCCTTGGCCCGAACGTCGCGGCATGCGTTCCTGTCCTCTTTCTCTCTGTCTATTACGCGGGGCTCCCGGCAGCGACGCTCGTGGCGGGTGGCTACTTGGAAGAGGCGGTTGGCGGCGGTCGGCCGGTGCGCCTTGGCGGCGCGTTGCTCGTGATCGCGGGGAGCCTATACACCAACCTCGTCGGCTCTCGGCGCGGCGCCTCGCTGCAGTCAATCGCCACGTGGACGCTGCTCGCCGCCGCGCTCGCACTGATCGTCCTCACCGTCCCCGCGGCGCACCACCACTACGGCGCCCTCGTGCCACACCTGCACCATCTCGACCCGATCCTTGGCGGCATCGTCGTTGGCTTCTGGGCCTACGCGGGGTTTGAGAACATGACGTTTGTCGCCGGCGAGATGCGCAACCCGCGGCGCGACTATCTGCTTGCGACGCTCGCGGCCCTACTCGCCTACGGCCTGCTCGCGGCGCTGCTCACGGCGAACATCGCCGCGATCATCCCCCGCAACGACGTCGACCGCCTGGCCGGGGTCGCCCAGCTCGCTCATCACACGGCGATTCCCGGCATTGGTGTGGCGGTGATCACGCTGCTGGCGATCGCGCTCGTGCAGGCGAACGCGGCAAGCTGGCTGTGGGGCATCTCACGGCTGCTCTTCTCGGCCGCGCGCGATGGGCGCTTTCCGCACTGGTTCACGGCTATCGACGGTCGCGGCATCCCGCGCCGCTCGGTGCTGTCGCTCGTGATCCCCGGCACCGTGATGACCGCGCTCGCCTCAATTCGCCCAGGGTTGGTGGTTCCACTGGTCGTTGGCGTGAGTGCGATCTTCATGTTCCTCTACCTGCTGGCGCTCGCCTCGTATCTGCGCACACCACGCTCGCGGGGCCGTCGCGTGGTCGCCGGAGCGCTCTTCCTCTTTATGGGTGGCGTGCTCGCAACGCGCGGCTGGTACTTCGCGTACCCGGTCGCGCTTTCGGCGCTCACGTATGCCGTCGCACGACGCCGAGTGGCGCCCTCCGCGCAACCGCCGGAGGATGCGCCCGGCTATTGATAGAACCCAAGGTGATGATCAAGAAGCTCCTAGTGGCAAACCGTGGCGAAATCGCCATTCGCGCGTTTCGTGCTGCCTATGAGCTCGGCATCGCCACGGTCGCTGTTTACGCCTGGGAAGATCGCAATTCGATGCATCGTCAGAAGGCGTCGGAGGCCTACGAAATCGGCCGCCGCGGCCACCCGGTGCACGCCTACCTCGATATCGAGGGGATCATCAAGGTCGCGCTCGAATCGGGCGCCGACTCCGTGTATCCCGGCTACGGCTTCCTCGCTGAGAACCCCGGCCTGCCCGAGGCCTGTGCCGCGAACGGCCTGATCTTCGTCGGCCCGAGCGCCGATGCGATGCGCCTGGCCGGCAACAAGGTGAGCGCGCTGACCGCAGCGGAAAACGCCGGTCTGCCCGTGCTGCACCGCTCGATCCCCGTGAGCACCGTCGCCGAGGCGATCCAGGCGGCCGAGCCGATCGGCTTCCCGCTGTTTGTCAAGGCAACCGCCGGTGGTGGCGGCCGCGGGATCCGCCGCGTGATGGCACGCGAGGATCTCGAAGAGGCGCTCGAACAGGCCACCCGCGAGGCCGAGAGCGCGTTCGGCAACCCCGAAGTCTTCATCGAGGAGGCGTTCCTCGACCCGCGCCACATCGAGGTGCAG
>CAIWTI010000028.1 GCA_903915545.1 uncultured Actinomycetes bacterium
GCGACCCTCCGCCCCGCGCAAGCCGCCACACCCGACGGTAGTGCGGCGTCAGGTACGCAAGGTGCGCCTCCATTGCCTCCCCTGAACCCTCGACGTCGCCGCGCGAGATCGCATCCGTGATCTCGCGATGATCGCGATCGATACGGCGGGAAAAACGAGCGTCGAGTTCCGAGCGCGAGAGGCTCGTCTGCAGGACCGTGAACACTGGGAGTGCAGCAACCTCAAGCAGCACGTTGCCCGAGGCAGCCATCAAACTCGTGTGGAAGCCTGCGTTTACCGCGAAACGTTCGTTGCCATCACGTTCGTGCGCGTCGTCAGGGATCGAGCCGACGAGGCGGTCGAGATCGAGCTGCGTCCGCCGGAGTGCTGCGAGCCGCGCGGCGGGCACTTCGATCAGCCGCCGAGCTTCGAGGATCTGCTCCAAGGTGATGTCGTCCATATCGGCAAGCAGCGTCACGTTCGCCTGCAGCAGACGCGAGGCGAAGTCGAGACTCGGTCGGGTGACGTACGTCCCTCCCCGCGCTCCTTTCGTCGCCACAACGAGCTGTTGCGCGCTGAGCATGCGCACCGCCTCGCGCGCGGTGGCCCGGCTCACGCCAAACTCCGCTGCGAGCGTTGCCTCGGTTGGCAGACGCTCCCCGTGTTGCAGCGCTCCCGTGAGGATCAGGTCGCGCAGCCGCCCAGCGATCTGCTCGTGCGTGCTCTCGTAGACGCCCGTCGTTTCCGGCGTCGTTCTCACATTCGCGAGCGCAGCTCGAAGCCCGGCGAGCGCCTGTGCGTCGTCTTGCCGCGGCCCCGGTAGCGTCGCCGCGGTCACGTCCGGGAGAACATCGCCGCGCCGCCATCGGAGCGTGGATCGGACGCTGCGCGATACCCGTCGGCGGTGATCTCGATCACCTGCGGCCGCGCGAACGAGGCGTGGAAATTGAAGAGGCTCGGCGACATGGGAACGCCGCGGTCGCGTAGCGCGTTGATCGTGCGCATGGGGATCCGCGCCTCAGCAAACACCGGCATCCCTTCGCTGTGGAATCGCGGTGCGACAACTGCTTCCACGGGGGACATGCCAAAGTCGAGGATGTTTGAGATCGACTGCAAAACTCCAGACGTCACCGACCAGCCACCGGGCGCGCCAAGTACAAGCCACGGCTTGTCGTCACGGAAGACGAGGGTCGTTGCGAGTGCGCTCGCCCGCGCACGCCCTGGGACGTACGAGTTGGGGCGACCCGGCACCGGGTCCATGAGCGCGACACAGTCGTTCCAGGTGAAGCCTGTTCCCGGCACAACAACCCCGCTACAGCTCGTGAGCGTGTGGGTCAGGCTGACACAGTTACCGAGCTCATTGACGACGGAGAGCTGCGTGGTGCCGTTTGGCTTTCCGAGCGCGACCGCGTCAGGCAGCTCACCTGCACGAATCCGAGCCGCAATTGCATCAGCGTGTGCGTCGGAGAGGAGCTCGTCGACAGGCACGTCGTTCTGCTCGGGATCACCCAGATGGTTGAACCGCGTCACCCCACCCCACGCCAACGTCGCGGCGAGCAAGAACCCATGCTCCGGGCCGTTGTGTTCGAGCGATGCAACGTCAAAGCGCTCAAGCACTTTCAGCATCTGCAGCAGAATGATTCCGCCCGCAGGCAGGTTGGTCGTTGCGACACGCAGACCGCGATACGACGCCTCGAGCGGCGGCGACCACCGCTCGCGATACGTGGCCAGGTCTTCGCGTGTCACGAATGCGCCGTTGCGTTCGAAGTCCTCAACGATCGTGTTGGCGAGATCGCCGGTGTAGAACTCCGCCGGGCCTTTCGCCGCAATTGCACGCAGCGACTGCGCCAGCTCCTGGTTTGCGTACGGCTCGCCCCGTTCGAGCATGCTCCCGTCGGGCTTCATCCAGATCCGCTTTGCCTCGTCGGTGGCGCAGTACTTGTCCTTTGGATGCGGCAAGCCAGGCATGTAGGGCATACGGCAATACATGGCGACGTATTCAGGCCACGGAAAGCCGTCGGCGGCGCACGCGATCGCCGGTTCGAGCAGCTCGCTCCACGGCTTGGATCCATAGCGGGCGTGCATTGCGCCGAGACCCGCGACCGTGCCGGGAGTCATGATCGCCGTGTAGCCGTACATGTTGCGGCTGTCATCGAAGAGCGCGTAGCTCCAGAGGTCGGTGTAGCCACGAAAATCCTTTAGCCACATATCGGGGGACATGCGTGACCCGATGCGGGCCGGAAACGCCAGGTCGTCGATCGTGCCCGTCTTGGCGTCGAACAACGTGCCACCACCCCATCCGCCCAGGCCGCACTGAAATGGATTGAGCACCGTCTGGGCGAAGGCTGCGGCGACCGCAGCATCAAACGCATTGCCTCCGGCGCCCAGAACGTCCGCACCAATTTCGGCTGCCCGTGGCTCAGGCGCAACAACGACACCTTTCATTGCTCAACCTCCGTCGGCCCAACTCCCCAAGGAGTCGCCGTTTGTGGGAACACCGAGATCGCTTCGGGGGCGCTGCGACGCAGCACCATGAACGAACGGAGAAACTCGATCACGACCTCTCCGCGCTGGTTGATTCCACGCGAGCGCAGCGAGACGATGCCGACCGATGGGCGCGACTGCGACGCACGCAGATCGAGGATTTCGCTCTCCGACCAGAGGGTGTCCCCAACGAACACCGGCGAGGGCAGACGAATGTCCGTCCACCCGAGGTTCGCCACGGCATTCTCGCTCGTGTCAGGAACCGTGAGTCCTGCGACAAGCGCGAGCGTGAAGGTGCTGTTGACGAGCACCTTGCCGAACCGCGTCTTCTCGGCGTAGACCGCGTTGAAGTGCGTCTGGTTCGTGTTCAACGTGAGGTTCGTGAACCACGTGTTGTCTGTCTCCGAGATCGTTCGACCCAGCCGGCTGCGGAACACATCGCCAACCTCAAAGTCCTCGTAGAAACGTCCGCGCCACTCCTTCGGCGCCGACGAGAGCTCACTGCTCACGCGTTGCTCCTTTCGTACGCCTTGACGACAGCCTGTGCGCGCAATGCGACGGGGCGATCGACGAGGAGTCCGTCGACGGCTCCGACAGCGCCACCCGCGGCGGAGATCTCGTTCCAGGTCTCCAGGATGCGTTGGGCACGCTCGTATTCACGGTCGGTGGGCGCAAGCGCGCCATGAACACCCGCGACCTGGTCGGGGTGCAAGCAAAACTTCCCGCGCAATCCGAGCGCGCGCGCTGCGCTGGTCTCACGCTCGAGCGCGTCATGATCGCGCACGTCGAGGCAGGGACCATCGATGGGTGCGCGAATCCCAGCGGCCGCCGAGGCAACAACGAGTTGCGACCGCACAAAGAGCAGGTGGAGACCGTCCCCATACGCCGAGAGGCCAAGCGCAGCCGACATATCCGCAACACCAATTGCCAGAGCAAACACCGCGGGATGCTCCGCGATCGCGTAGACATCGCGAACGCCCTTTGCCTCTTCGATCAGCGCGAGCAGCGGCTTTCCGAGTGATGCCGCTCGATCAAGCGCTGACGGTGAAGCCTTGGGGACGACCAGACCGATGTTTGGGATCGCTGCGACGACGGCGAGATCCTCGTCGCCAGCTGCGCTGAGCGGGTCGTTGACGCGAATGAGGCGGGCCGCAGGGCTCGCTGAAGCCGCAAATGCCGCCGCACCGCCGCGTGCGACTGCCTTCGCGGTAGCGGCCACACCATCCTCGAGGTCGTAGACGAGGACGTCAGCATCGCTCTGGAGGGCGCGCTCCTGCTTGCGGCTGTCATCGCCTGGAAAGATCAGAAACGACCGTGCAGCGTTGAGTGCCTGAAGGAGTTCGATCACCTCGCGGCGATAATGTCAGATATTTCAGTCGGCAGTCAACCGTCGAAGGCGTCCTTACGGCAGGCGCGGCCCGAGAGCAATGCCCGCGGCGCCCGCACCGAGCAGGGCCGCTGCCGCACCCGCAGCGAACCACGAGCCAATCGAGCGACGCTCCTTGCGGCGGCCGATCTGCGATCCGAGCGTCTTGTAGACATTCGAGACCTGCGACGCACTCACGGCGGTGAACGTCTTCCCGCCCGTGATCTGAGCGATCTGGTTCATCGTCGCCGGATCTGGCGGCACAGGAATCGAGTTCAAGTACTGCCCGAAACCGAACGTCACGACACCGTGCTGGGTGCCGAGCGCAACGGTGTAGATCCTGATGCCCGCCCGCTTCGCCTCGCGTGCTCCGGTGAGCGGCGGAATCGACCCGCGGTTCTGGGCCCCGTCCGAGAGGAGCACGATCGCAGCCGGGATCGACTTGCCGTTTGCCTGACGGCCCGTCTCGGCAAGTGACGCCTTTGCGAGCTTGACCGCAGTATCGATACCGTCGCCGATCGCCGTGCCGGCCTCGGGCAAGAGATACGCGAGCGCCTCGTTGAGAGCGCTGCGATCGGTTGTCGGCGGCATCAGCACCTCGGTCGACGAACTGAAATCGACAAGGCCGACCTGGTAGCGCGAGGGAATCTTCGAAAGGAACGTCTTCATCGCGGCGACAGCTGCGTCGAGCCGGGTTGGTTGAACGTCGTTTGCCCGCATCGAGCCCGAGACGTCAACGAGCAGAACGACGGTGGCGTCCTCCCCCGTGACCGTCAGCGTTGCCCGTGGCTGCGCCGCTGCGGTTGCCGCGAGCGCGAGGGCAATGAAGAGCAGGGCAAGCGGCGCGAATCGTTTGAGCGAACGCTGCTCCTCGGCGACCTCGGCCAGGACGTCAAGGTTTGTGAACGCCATCGGGTACCGCGAGCCGCGACGGGCGATCCACCAGGCGAGCGCAATGCCAATCGGCACAACGAGCAGCAGGAGCAGCAGATACGGCTGCTGGAAGCTCATCCGCACACCGCCACGACCTGCACCTCCGGATGCACGCCCGCAGGCAGGGCGCCCACGACTGTAATCGTTGCCGTGGCGCCTGTCGGCGCGGTCTTCAGCGCGATACGAATACGCGCTGCCAACGTCGCATCGGGCGGATTCGGCGAGTCAAAGACGAGTGCCTTCCAGGCCGAGACGAGCTTCTCGCCCGTCTTGCACGCCGAGGTCACGATCTGTGTCGGCTTTGTCACGGCAACCTGCTTCATCCAGAAGTCGAACGGCGCACCAGGGGCGGTCGCTCGCGCCGAAGTCGTCGAGCGCGAAGCGCCACCGCTCGTCGGAATGCACCCGATATAGGGCCGGAACGACTGGGGCGCGTCTGAGGACGACTGCGCGTGGAAGATCGCGAAGCGCGTCGTGGTCGTCCCGGGCGCAACCGGACTGCCAAGCCGTCCTTCGAATGTCGCTCGCACCTGGGGCGAGGTCGCAACGGCATCGAGCCCACCCACGATCCCCTTCAAGCCGGGACACTGGAGCAAGTAGGTGGCCTCGCTGTGGGCCGGGACGATCACCCACGGGCCCGGAACGCTGACGCAATCTTTGATGCCGTGGCATTCGGTCGTCGCCGAGCCCGTCGGGACGAACACGCCACCGACGATCGCCGCAGCGAAGCCGACAAGGAGGACGCGGAGCCTCATACGAGCCTCCGAAACCACCAGGCAGAGAGCAGTACCGCAACGCATGCGACGCCGAGACCGGCGCCCGCTGCGATCGGCACGAGGCTCTGTACGTGGCGTTGCTTGATGATGCGCGACCCGAGATCCTTCGTCACGCCGTCGAGCGCCTGCGGGGTGGTGACGCGATAGAACTTCCCTCCCGTCGCTCCGGCGACCTGTTGCAGCACCGTGGGATCGGGTGGCACCTGGATTCGCTCGGTGAACCCCCCGGCGACCTTGCGTAGCAACACGCCGTCAGCAGTGCCGATCAGGGCCGTCGACACAGGGATGCCAGCAGCGCGCGACGCCTCGCTCGCCTGGGCTGGCGTGATGCGCCCCGCGTTGCTCGCGCCGTCCGAGATCACGAGCACGACGGCGGGCGGCTTCTGCCCCTGACTCGCGCCGGCGCCAACCGCCTTCTTTGCCGCGGCCACCGCCAGCGATACGGCGTCACCCAGCGCCGTCCCCTGCGCGCGCGCCACGGTCGGCAGCGCTGCAGTGACCGATGCTCGGTCGTAGGTTGGAATCGCCGCCATCGAGGCGTGATCGGAGAACGTGACGAGGCCAACCCGGTACTTCTTCGGCATCTGCTGGATGAAACGGGCCAGCGTTGCGTGCGCGGCTCCGATTCGGCTGGGCTTGACGTCACCCGACGCCATCGAGCCCGAAACGTCGACGACGAGCATCACGGTCGCACCTTCCTTCGCTTCGAGCGTTGTGCGCTGGGGGCGCGCGAAGCCGACGAGCAAGAGCGTGGCGCCAAGGAGCAGCAGGATTGCCGGGAGACGCGTGCGCCAGGCGGGTGCAGCCGCGAGCAGATTTGGCATCAGCGCGGGATTTGCCCAGCGGGAGGCAGCAGCATCCCGCTGGCGCTCAAGCCACAGGTAGGCCGCACCCGCCACGGGAATCACCACGAGGGCAACAAGCAGGATTGGAGCTGCGAAGCTCATCGGGCGCGGTCGCTCCGGCGAAGGAAGGCGGCAAGTGGTCGAAGCCAATCGCCCTCGGTCGAGAGCACCACGTGCCGCACGCCAGCACTTGCAAAGAGCGTCTGCAGGGAGCGCCGTTCGGCGGCTGCAGCTTCGGCGAATCGCCGCCGTACCTTCTCATTGCTCGTGTCGACGCGCAGGTGTCTACCCGTCTCGGGGTCGACGAGGCGCAGCATTCCGACATCGACGAGCTCTTCTTCGCGCGGGTCGCGGATCTCGACCGCAAGCGTCGGGTGGCGCGCCGCGACGTGGAGCAATGGCCCGCGCCAATCACGCGGGCCACGAAAGTCGGATACGACCGCGACGAGCGAGCGTTGGCGCGCGACTCCGTTGACGGTCGAGAGAGCCTCGGCAAGTTTCCCGTCGCCACCGGGTTCGCGACGCACCGTGGCGAGGGTGTCGAGCAGTGCGCTCCGTCCTTGGCGCGGACGCTTCAGGCGCGGCTCGTTCGGACCGAACGTGACCATGCCAAGCCGATTGCCGCGCCGGGTGGCCGCATGGCCCAGCGCGAGGGCGACTCCTTCGGCGACGTCAGCCTTGCGCCGATCGGCCGTACCGAAGGCCATCGATGCCGATGCGTCGAGCACAAGCCATGTGACGAGCACCCGCTCGGCCATCTCGACACGGGTGTGCGGGATGCCAGTGCGAGCGGTCACATTCCATTCGATGCGCCGCACGTCGTCGCCAGGCTGATACGGGCTGACCTGGGCGAGCTCGCTCCCGACACCGGTGAACGCCGAGCGGAAGTCGCCGGCCAGCAGGCCGTCGACACGGCGCCCGATCGAGATCTCGAGCGCTTCGAGGCTCTTTGCAGAGACGTTGCCTGGCCCCGGAGCCGTCCCGGCCCGTGGTCCGGCGACGACGTCCGCGAACCCACTCACGCCGCTGTGCCTGCCCGCCGACCGAGATCGAGTTGTGGCGCCGGGACGGCAGCAAGCACGGCTTCGAGGATTCGGTCGGCCGAAATCTCCTCGGCAAGCGCCTGGTACGAGAGCACGATGCGGTGTCGGAATGCGTCACGGATCAGCGACTCCACGTCAGCGGCGACCACGTAGTCGCGTCCGCGCAGCAGTGCGAGCGCACGCGACGCTGCGACAACGCTGATTGGCCCGCGCGGGCTTGCTCCGAAGGCGATGTACGGGGCAACTGGCTCCAGACCAACCGACGCGGGATTGCGCGTCGCAGTCGCAACATCGACAACCCACGAGACGAGCGCCGGGTCGACGTACACACGCGAAACCTGAGCCTGGAGCTGGCGGAGCTCGTCGAGGCTGAGCACCGACTCGAGCGAGGGCGTCGACTCGAGAGCGCGTGTGACGACGGTCAGCTCCTCGTCGTGAGTCGGGTAATCGACGAGCACCTTGAGCATGAACCGGTCGATCTGCGCCTCGGGCAGCGGATAGGTGCCCTCTGACTCGATTGGGTTCTGCGTCGCAAGCACGAGGAACGGTGCGGGCACGGGATGCGAGGTGTGGCCGATCGTCACCTGGCGCTCCTGCATCACTTCGAGCAGCGCCGACTGCACCTTGGCGGGCGCACGGTTGATCTCGTCTGCAAGGAGGAAGTTGCAGAACACGGGGCCGAGTTCGGTCTCGAACTCGTGACGGTCGGGCCGGAAGATGCGAGTACCGACAAGGTCGCTTGGCACAAGGTCTGGCGTGAACTGCACGCGCTGGAATGAGCCCCCGAGCACGGACGCCGTGGTCTTGATCGTGAGGGTCTTCGCGAGACCCGGCACACCTTCAATCAACAGATGACCACCGGCCAGTAGGCACACGAGCACGCGCTCAAGCATCGCTTCCTGCCCCGCGATCACGCGGCGGATCTGAAAGAGCGCCTCTTCGAGCTTCGGCAGTAGCGACGGGTCGAGCGATTCGGCTTGGTCGGCCATGCGGTTCCTCCTTGCGTCGGTCGATCCCAGGAGACCACATGGGTCTGTGAGAAACCTAAGAGTCAGTGCGCTTTCCCGCAGAGGGTAGCGCGGCCCCTACGGGCTCAGCCGATTGCGACCATGCGCTCGATCGCGCCGCGGGCGCGATCAGCGATCTCTGGGTCGACCGTCACGACGAACTTCTCGTCGAGCAGCGCGTCCCGAACTTTTACGAGCGTGATCATCTTCATGAACTTGCAGGAGGCCTCTTCCTTCACCGGGTCGAAACGCTTGCCCGGCACCTCTTTGCGCAGCCGGTGCAGGATCCCCACTTCGGTCGCGATCAGGAATCGCTCCTTGTCGGACTGCTCAGCGAACTTGACCATGCCCTCGGTCGAGAGGATGTGGGTGTGCTCGTTGCCGAAGGCCATTGCCTGGCTCGCGCAGCCGCATTCGGGGTGCACCAACATCTCGGCATCGGGTGCTTCCTTCTGCCAGCGCTCGATGTCGGCCGGTCGGATACCGGCGTGGACGTGACATTCGCCCATCCAGATGTTCAGGTGACGCCCTGTCACACGCTCGAGCCAGAGCCCGAGGTAGACGTCGGGCAGGAAGAGAATCTGCTTGTCGGCGGGAATCGCCTCGATCACAGCCTGGGCGTTTCCCGAGGTACAGCAGTAGTCGCTCTCGGCCTTCACCTCGGCTGTCGTATTGACGTACGACACGACGACGGCACCGGGGTTCTGTGCCTTCCAGTCGCGCAACTGATCAGCCGTGATCGACGCGGCGAGGGAGCAGCCTGCGTCGAGGTCGGGAATGAGCACGGTCTTCTCGGGCGAAAGGATTGCTGCGGTCTCGGCCATAAAGTGCACGCCGCAGAAGAGGATCGTCGACTCGGGAGCCGCCGCAGCCATCCGCGAGAGCCCGAGCGAATCGCCGACGTAATCGGCGACGTCTTGCACGCCCGGCACCTGGTAGTTGTGAGCGAGGATCACGGCATCGCGCACGCGGGCGAGCTCGCGAATCTCCTCCTGGAGCGCGTTGAGGTGCGACGTCGTTGTCATGCGACCTCCAGTGACACATCGAGGGAGCGAACGCTGTGCGTGAGTGCGCCAATCGAGATGGCATCGACGCCCGTCTCGGCGAACGACCGCACGGTTTCGAGCGTGACTCCACCCGAGGCTTCCAGCGACGCTCGTCCAGCGACCCGCTCGACGCAGGCAGCGACGAGTTCGGGCGACATGTTGTCGAGCAGGATCCGCTCGGCACCTGCGGCAAGGGCTTCGTCGAGCTCGGCGGTCGACTCGACCTCAATCTCCACCGGTACGCCAGGCTGCGACGCGCGAACGGCTGCGATGGCCTCGCCGACTCCGCCCGCAATGCGAATGTGGTTCTCCTTGATCAGGATCGCGTCGTAGAGGCCCGAGCGGTGATTGGTGCCGCCGCCGCATGCGACGGCATAGCGTTCCAGCACACGAAGACCAGGGGTCGTCTTGCGCGTGTCGAGGATCGTCGTGTTGGTTCCCTCAACTGCGTCGACGTAGCGGCGTGTTGCGGTTGCGATGCCCGAGAGCCGCCCAATCAGGTTCAGCGCGACGCGCTCACCGGTGACAACTGCACGTGCGCGGCCCTCGATCCGTGCGACGACCGTGTGCGCCTCGGCAACGTACGCTCCGTCGCCAACGAGGACGTCGATGCGTACGTCATGGTCAAGCCGTCGAAACACCGCGGTCGCGAGCGCAACGCCACACACAACTCCCGGCTCCTCGAACACGAGCTCGGCGATGCACCGGGCACCTTCGGGAACGGAACCTTCGGTCGTGATGTCGCCAGCGCCGATGTCCTCGGACAGCGCACGCTCAAGAATCTCAACCCAGGCGACATCGAGGCCGCTCAGGACGACAGATTCCATCTCGGTCAGTGCGCTCATGTCGTCACCAAATGACGCACACCTTGAGATGACAAGGTGGGATTAGAGGTTTTATCCTTCAAGTCGATAACCTATTGCTGAGTGTACATGGTTTACGACCCTCAAGCGAAAACAGACCGTCCTGCCCACGCCGTCCTTGCGGTGGTGTTCCAGGTGCGCGATGGCGCGCTCCAGGTGCTGCTCTGGGAGCGGGCACTCGACCCGTTCAACGGGGCGTGGTCATTGCCTGGCGGCGCCCTCTCTGCGGGCGACACCCTCGAGGCGTCGATCCGGCGTCACCTGGCCGCAAAGGTCGATGTGCGAGAGCTCACCCACCTTGAGCAGCTCGAAACGCTCAGCGATCTCGATCGCAACCCTGACGTCTGGGAGCTCGCAACGGCCTACCTCGGGCTGATCCCGAGCGACGTCGATCCAGCGCTCCCCCACGACACGCGCTGGCATCCGGTCGACAAGCTGCCCACCCTTGCGTTCGACCATGCAGCAATCGTGCTCGCCGCACGCGACCGACTGCGCGGGAAGCTCTCATACACAAACATCGGCTTCGCCTTCGCGCCCGAGACGTTCACGATCTCGGAGCTGCGCATGCTCTACCGCGCCGCGCTGGGCCACGAAGTTTCGTCGACCAACCTCCAGCGCGTACTACTGCGTCGACACCTGCTCGTGCCGACAGGAACACGCCGCGAGTCAGGTCGGGCAGGCGGCCGTCCAGCTGCGCTCTACTCGTTCCGCCTGCGGCGGCTTGAGATCACCGACCAGTTCGCTGTGCTCCGCCCGCCCGATCGGCGAGCGGAGCAACAGCAGTCCTGATTACTCGGAGCCCTTGACGCGCTGCACGAGCTTCCATGCAGCCGGCAGTGCGAGCCCAGCGAGGTAGAGCTTGAAGATGTCACCCGGCACGAAGGGGTACAGGCCGTAGGTCAGGGTGGTGTTCCAGCTCGCGTGCAGCACGTGATGCAGCCAGATGTTGCCGCAGAGGTAGATCACAACAGAGCCGGTGAGCATCGCGGACACGGAGCTTGAGACCTGCTTGTCCCACCCACGCTCGGCGAGGAAGCCAATCAGCAGCGCGGCGAGCACGAAACCGACGATGTAGCCGCCCGTCGCACCGCTAAACACGTGCCAGCCGTGCTTGTGCTCGGAGTACACGGGAGCGCCAACGATGCCGAGGAGCAGGTAGAGCGCAAGGCTCGTGGCGCCACGAATAGAGCCAAGCGCCGCGCCGACAACAACAACGGCGAAGGTCTGGCCCGTGATCGGCACCGGGGTGAAGCCCAGCGAGATCGAGATCTGGGCGGCAAGCGCGACAAACAGTGCGCCACCAAGAACAAGAACAGCGTCAGTCAGGATCCCCGCACGAGGCAGGACGGCGAGACGGAGCGTTGCGGCATTCGGGTGCATCGTTCGTGGCCTCCTAGGGCGCGAGCGGGTTTCGGTGTGTTGAGCGGTGGTTGTAAAACCGTTTCGATCTGACTGGTGGTTCGACCTCCATCCGGGCTATCCTAGTGCCTAGGTTCCCGTGGAACTACTCGAAGGTCCCGTCCCAGTCCTTCAGACCAAGGTGTTTCTCAATGCGTGACAGTCTGGTGTTTCTCAATGCGTGACATTCTGCCGATTCTTGAGCGTTGGGTTGCCGCTGGTACGCCAGTCGCGCTCGGGTCAGTCATTGAACGAGTTGGTTCGGCACCTCGCGACGCAGGCGCCACGATCGCTGTCGGGGCCACAGGCGAGATCGCAGGCTCGGTTACGGGCGGATGCGTGGAGCCCGGCGTGATCCGCGAGGCGCGCGAAGTTCTCGCGGGTTCAACCGGAAAGCTCTGCCGGTACGGCCTCAATGACGCCGAAGGCTGGGACGTTGGCCTGTCGTGCGGCGGGAGCATTGCTGTCGCCGTGTACGCGCTCGATCCAACCGTGGTTGCGCCGCTCGCGGCAGCAGTCGCCGAGAACCGCCCGCTCGCCCTGGTTGTACGGCTCGGCGATGCGAACTACGGCGAGCACCGCCTCGTCTCACTCGACGATGCCTCTTCCGATCCGATCGACGTCGCTGCGCGCGAGCTGCTTGAGCTTGGCGAGAGCGCGATTGTCGACGCCGACGGTGAACTCGTGTTCGTCGAATCGTTCTCGTCGCGTCCGTCGCTCTATCTCTTCGGCGCCAGCGATCACGTCACTGCGCTGTGCACGATGGGACGCTTCCTCGGTTATCGGGTCACGGTGTGCGACGCACGCGAGGCCTTTGTCACACCCGAGCGCTTCCCCGACGCCGACGAGCTCGTGATCGAGTGGCCCGACCGCTTCCTTGAGCGCGCCCCCGTCGATGCGCGCACGGCGATCTGCCTGCTCACACACGATCAGAAGTTCGACGTGCCGGCTTTGGTCAACGCGCTGCAAACGCCTGCGGGTTACATCGGTGCCATCGGTAGCGCCAAGACGCGCGCCGAGCGCGAGGATCGCCTCCGCCAAGAAGGCGTTGGCGATGCCGATCTCGCCCGCATCCACGCCCCGATCGGCATGCAGCTCGGCGCACGGACGCCCGAAGAGGTTGCCGTGTCGATCGCTGCTCAGCTGATCGAAGCGAACGTCGTTGCCCGCTCTAAGCGCGCGGGACGTGTGGCGACCGCCACCGTTCTCGACTAGCGCCCAGCGCTAGAGAACGACAGCGCTACAGAACGACGATCGGGTCACCGACGGCGATCGTGCCGTCCGTGATGATGTCTGCGTTCAGGCCGCCGCGGTGCAGCAGGTCTTGAATGATCCCGGGGCGCGTGAGCTTCTGCAGGTGGGAACACGGCTCGCAGATCTCGATACCGACGCACTCGACGTCACCAACCCGGAAGCGCTTGCCGATGAGGTCGTTGACCCGCACTCCGCGCACGACCACCTGGCGGCGCGACTCGATGCCGGTGAGGCCGACCTCTTCAAGCACTTCCGACTCGATCAACGTCAATGCCTGGCCGGACTTTGCAGTGGCAGCAAAGTGGCGGTCGCCTTCGAGCCCGCTTCCCGCGACGGCCTTGACGCTCGTCACCGGTGCGAGGGCATCGCTGGGTCCAATTGCGATCGATTCGACGTGCATCACGCGAGGGTACTGATGCGCGCAGCCCTGACGGCGGACTCATCGAGCGACGCGATCGTCTCGAGCACGAGGTCAGCCTCGGCGAGCGCTTCACCGGGCGGGAACATCGGGTTCGGAATCGCAATGCACGCCATGCCAGCGGCCTTTGCTGACCGGATGCCGTTGTGGGAGTCCTCGATCGCCACGCAGTTTTCGGGTTCGACGCCTAGGCGACGCGCGGCTTCGAGGTAGACGTCGGGGCGCGGCTTGCCGCCCGCAACCTCTTCCGACGAGACGGCTGCTCCAAAGAGCTCGGTGAACCCACCGGCCTCGAGCACGCGGTCGATCAGCTCGCGATTTGATGACGAAGCGAGTCCGATCGTCCACACGCTCGCCATCCGCGCGATCGCCTCACGGGCACCTTCGATCCAGGGTGGTGCTGTGGCATAGCGCTCAAGCATCTGGCGTACAACCTCGTCGTTGATCTCCTGCGGTGACTCTTGCAAGCCGATCACGTCGTGCATGTAGGCCGACCACTCGGGCGAGCTCATGCCCATCATCGCGCGCTGGGCGCCGTCGTGCCAGGCCCCGCCCCGCTCCTTCGCGAGGTTCTCACGGATCTCGTCCCATACATGTTCTGAGTCGATCAGGATCCCGTCCATGTCGAAGATCACCGCTTCGATCTGCCACCCAGCCATGTGATCGAGGCTACCTGTCGGCTGCGATCGCGCCCATGCCTACCTAGGCAGCGATCGGCTTGGTGGTTGCGTTCAGAAGCCGAGCAAGATCGGCGGGAGCCAGCTCGATCTGGAGGCCACGCCGCCCGGCGCTCACCACGATCTTGTCGAACAGGAGTGCCGTCTCGTCGATCGTTGTCGGCAGGAGCCGCCGCTGCCCAAGCGGGCTAATCCCGCCGGGAACGTAGCCTGTCGCGCGTTCTGCTTCGCCGCGGTCGGCCATCTTGGCACGCTTCCCAACCGAGCGAAGGTCGAGCTGCCGGTCGGCTGGCACGACGAACACTTCGAGCTTCCCATCAACCGACACAACGAGGGTCTTGAAGAGCCGCTCCGGCTCGATCCCAAGCGCGTTCGCGACCGCGACCGCGTAGTCGCCGTCGGCCGGGTCGATTCCCTCGTACTCGTGGAGCTCGAAGGGGATACCCGCCTTCTTGGCTGCGACGACGGCTGGCGTCATTCGGTGATCTCTGCAGCCAGGAGTGACAGGGCGTACAGCCGCCAAGCGAGTTCGGGTTCGCGTGCAAGGTGGATAGCCGCATTCGACACCCGCTCAAGGCCGCGGGTCTGGAAGATCAAGCTATCGACCTCGCGCCCGAGCGCGGCCCGACGCTCTTCGGTGTGCAGGTCAACGGCCAGCCCCTTTACGGCCGGATCGTCGACCCCCGGCTCGCGCGTGGCGGGACCACCTGAGGCGTGGACAAACAAGGCACGGCGTACCGCAGCGTTGCGGTCGGCCTCCTCGAGTTCGAGACCGTCGCCAGCGAGATACGCAAGCGCTGGCATCGGGTCGGTCGCGTCGGCTTCGAGGGCCTCAAGAAACGCACGCAGCGGGTCGACAGCCACGCTACCTCCCGCGAGCGACGACAACGATGGTGCGGCAACAGACCATTGCCAGAAGGGTGCCACCAATCACATCGGTAATCGTGTGCGCGCCGATCAGCACGAGGAACACGGGTACGAGGGCGAACCAGGCGTACAACCACCGACGCCAGTGCGGGCGCACAGCCGTGATCGCTGCGGCGACGAAAAACGATCGCATCGCATGACCGCTCGGATACGAGGACGTAAATGGGCCGACGAGCGAACGTACGCCGTCGACGGTGCCGTACAGCAGCGGGCGGGCGAGCTCGTGCTTTCCCGCCACTTCGATGGCGTTGCCGATCACCCACACCGTGAGCCAGAGGGATGCCTCAAGCGGGCGCCCAGCTCGACGGAGTGATCGCGCAACCCAGATAACGACGAGCACGGAGACGACGATCGACCCACCCCACGTCCAGGTGGCAAACGGCCGCTCCCAGTTTGGTGTGGTGCCGTTGAACGGCAGCAGGATGCCTCCGGTGAACATCGGCGTGGCGTCGTGCCGAGTGCTCACGCTCCCCGTGAAGTGGTCAATGATCCATTGGTCGAGCCAGGTGAACCAACCGAGGCACACACCGATCGTGAGCAGGACGAGCGCGCTCGCGGGGAGACGCACCGCGTCGATGACGGGGCGCACGGTTCGTGCTGAAGCGGCCTGGAGCATCGGCACAGGGTATTGACCGCCACGGGTGACCGCGCCGAGTGTCTACGATCGCTGCGTGTTTGACGCGATCAAGGCAGCGGTCGAGGAGCCTCTTGAGGTCGATGATGCCCTCCGCGCTGCGGTGGTATCGATCGTCGAAGCGCTACCCGCGGCATGGGCCGGCATCCTCTTTGTTGAGGAGGGCGAGCTCGTCCTGGGGCCCGAGGCGGGGACGCAACAGCCAGACGCGCGCGTGCAGGTTCCGGTCGTCTATCGCGGCGAGCGGATCGCTGAGCTCGTCGTCGACGCACCCAGCGATGACGCAGCTCTTCCGGCGATCGCCGACCTGCTGGCCGAGTACTGCCTCGTTGGCTGGGATACCGGCGGTATCCCTTGGGAAGCAGTCGAGTAAGACTCAGCTGGGTGTGACGCGGTAGGCGTCGAAAACCGCCTCGATACCGCGCAGCGAGCTGAGGAGCGTCCGCAGCGAGCGGACATCGCCAACCTCGGCCGTGTACCAGTTCTTGGCGAGCTGATCTTCGACGACACCGCCGTACGAAACGATGTTCGCACCGTGCTCGGCGAACGTGCGAGCCACGTCTTCCAGGAGGCGCGGGCGATCCCACGAGTCGACAGCGATCTGCACGCGGAAGGACTTGGTCGCGTCGCCGTCCCAATCAACAGCGGTAAAGCGCTCGGGGTTGCGCTTGAGCGCCCGGACGTTCGGACAGTCGGTGCGGTGGATCGTGATGCCCTTGCCGAGCGAGATGTAGCCCTCGATCGTGTCGCCAGGAACGGGGTTGCAGCACTTCGCCATGCGCACGAGCACGTCGTCGACACCCGCAACGACAATGCCCATCGCCTTGCCGCCTGCGGTGTCGCGTGCGCGAGGGGCCTTGGTGATCACGGGCGCTTCGGCGGCGACCTCGTCGGTCTTCAGTCGCTGGATCACCTTGTTGACGATCGATCCGGCCTGGAGCTTCCCTGAGCCGAGCGCGAGGTAGAAGTCCTCGGCCTTCTTGTAGCCCGAGTCGCGAATGACCTGGGCCATCACGGCCGAGCCACGGAGCTTCGCGAACGGCAGGTTCTGCTGCTTGAGCGCGTGGTCGAGCGCTTCGCGGCCCTTCTGCTCGTGATCTTCCTTGGTTGCGGCCGAGAACCAGGCGCGAATCTTGTTGCGAGCGCGTGAGCTCTTCGCGACCGACATCCAATCGCGTGACGGGCCACGACCCTGCTTCGAGGTGAGGATCTCGACGAAGTCGCCGTTCTTGAGGCGGTAGTGCAGCGGCACGATCCGCCCGTTGATCTTGGCGCCAACGGTGCGGTGGCCGACATCGGTGTGAACGGCGTACGCGAAGTCGATTGGGGTTGAACCCGCCGGCAGCGTCTTCACCTGCCCCTTGGGCGTGAAGACGTGCACCTCCTCGTCGAAGAGGTCGGTGCGGAAGTTCTTCATGAACTCGCGTGGGTCGGCCTCGTCGCCACCGACGTCCATCAGCTGCTTCACCCACTCCGTCCACTCCGCCTCGCGCTGCGCCTCCTTGCGGCCACCCTTGTACGACCAGTGCGCCGCGACGCCGTACTCGGCGGTTGCGTGCATCTCGCGGGTGCGCACCTGGATCTCGAGCGGGCGGCCCTGCGGGCCGATCACGGTGGTGTGGAGCGCGCGGTAGCCGTTGAATTTCGGCATCGCGATGTAGTCCTTGAAGCGGCCTGGCATCGGCTTCCACAGAGAGTGGATCAGGCCGAGGGCGCCGTAACAGTCGCGAGTGCCTTCGTCGCCGTCGCGCTCAACGATGACGCGCATGGCGGTGAGGTCGTAGATCTCGTTGAACTCGCGACCCTTCTTGGCCATCTTGTCGTAGATCGAGTAGAAGTGCTTCGCGCGGCCGGAGATCTCACCGGGGATGTCGACCTTGTCGAGTTCGCGCTGCAGCACCATCGATGCTTCGCGGACGTGCTCCTCGCGATCGGCGCGGCGTTCCGAGACCATCTGCTTGATCTCTTCGTACTTGCGCGGATGGAGCGTCTGGAACGAGAGGTCTTCGAGCTCCCACTTGAGGGCGTGGATACCGAGGCGGTGTGCGAGCGGCGCGTAGACCTCAAGGGTTTCGCGCGCTTTGCGCACCTGGGTCTGCTTGCCCATGTACTCGATCGTGCGGAGGTTGTGGAGTCGGTCGGCGAGCTTGATCAGGATCACGCGGACGTCCTCGGCCATCGCGACGATCAGCTTGCGGTAGTTCTCGGCCTCTGCGTGCTCACGGCTCTGGAACTGGACGCGTGTGAGCTTGGTGACGCCCTGCACGAGCTTCGCGATCTCCGGCCCAAACTCGGCAGTGATGTCTTCGGTCGAGATACCGGTGTCTTCGACGGTGTCGTGGAGCAGCGCCGCTGCAAGCGTCGCCTCGTCGAGATGCAGGCCGGCGAGGATCTTTGCGGCGCCCCACGGGTGGTAGATGAACTCCTGGCCGGAGCGGCGCACCTGGCCGTCGTGTGCGCTGGCGGCAAAGTCGAACGCGCGCGTGAGTAGCTCACGATCCGCGGTCGGCTTGTACGCCATCACGTCGGCGAGCAACTCATCGACAAGATCTTGGTGTCGCTCGAGTACTGCCATAGCCAGATTGTACTCCGGCGCTCTCTCGGAGCCCCGGGTGGCCGCGCCCGCGCCAGGCGGCTGTTAGGCGGCTTCTGCGAGCGCCGCGGGCGTTCCGGCAAGCAGGTGCCGGAACGCGGGTGATTCGAGCAGGCTGCGCGTGAGGCCCGACTCAAGTTCGAGCTCGGCGAAGATCGCGCGGGCCTCGGGCGTCCACTCGGCTTCGCCTGCACGCCACATGCCCGCGAGCCACTGGCGAAGATCCTCGTAACGGTCGTCAGCGTCGAAGATGCGGCGCACCACGAGCTGGGGCGACACGGTGCCGTTCCAGCGGTTCTCCTGCAGACGAAAAGCGACGTCGTAGCGCGACATGCGCCGGAAGCGATCAAGCTGGCCGCCGATGCCGAAGGCGATTGCCGACCCGGCGTCGAGGCCGCGCTGGTTGACGCGGAAGCGCAGGTGCTTGCCGTCACCGACGGTCGAGAGCGCCGTCAGTTCGCAGCCGTCGATCAGCAGCATGACGCCCGGGTTCCCAAGGCCAAACGGTGCAAGTCGCCCGAGCTCTTCGCACAGCGCGAGCCCAAGGTCGGTGCCGGGGACGATCGCGTCAATCTTCGTGCGCGGCTGCATATCTTCGTCCGAGAGCACAGCGTCGGCGTGCGCGGCAAACGCGCGGGCGAACTCCTCCACCTCTTCCGGACGAATCGTCAGGCCCGCAGCCGCCTTGTGGCCACCGAACCGCTCAAGGTGCTCCGAGCAGGCCGCAAGGGCACCGTGGAGGTCGAACGAGCCAGCAGTGCGGCCCGATCCTTTCCAGAAGCCGTCCGTGCCGGCGATCAAGACGATTGGGCGCTGGTACCGCTCGACGAGTCGTGAGGCAACGATGCCGATGACGCCTTCGTGCCAGTCGGCTCCGGCAACGACGTAGCCGCGCGACCGCTTGCGCGTGTCGGGCCACGACTCGATCTCGGCGACGGCGGCGCGCAGGATTCGCTCTTCGACATGCTGACGCTCGGTGTTTGACTCTTCGAGCTCCTTGGCGAGGCGCATTGCTTCGGCCTCATCGTCGGTAAGCAGCAAGGCGAGCGCAGCCTCTGGGCGACCCAGGCGTCCCGACGCGTTGATCCGCGGGGCAAGCCGGAAGCCGATCGCGCCTTCGTCGCATGCGGCCGGATCGACGCCCGCGACGCGCATCAACGCGCGCAGACCCGGCTTCTGCGTCTGTGCCAGGCGTCGCAGCCCCATCAACGCGAGCGCGCGATTCTCGTCGACGAGCGGCACAACGTCGGCGACCGTCGCGAGCGCGACGAGGTCGAGGTGACGGTCAAGGAACGGATGCTCCGGACCGAGAAGTGCCTGGGCGAGCTTCCATACGACCGCTGTACCGCACAACCCGGCAAACGGGTAGTCACCCTTGAGCGGCGCGACGACGGGGCAGTCGGGAAATGTGTCCGTTGGGCGGTGGTGGTCGGTGATGACAACCTCGACACCCAGCTCTTTGGCAGCTTCGACCTCGGCGACCGCAGTGATGCCACAGTCGACGGTGAGAACGAGTTCGACGCCTTCTTCGGCGAGCCGCTCGAGAGTCTGGCCGTTGAGGCCATAGCCCTCTTCGAAGCGCGACGGCAGATGCCACGCCGGGTCGGCGCCAAGCTCGCGTAGGAGCAGCACAGCAAGGGTGGTTGCGCAGATGCCGTCGGCGTCGTAGTCGCCGTGCACGCAGATGCGTGCGCCAGCCTCGACCGCGCCCATCAGCGTCTCGACCGCTTCGTGCATGTCACCGAGCGCAAATGGGTCGTGCCCAGGCAACGCGCCCTCGAGGAACCGGGCCGCGTCAGCGGGCTCGACGTAGCCGCGGCGGGCGAGCACAGATGCGGTTACCGGGCTGATCTCGAGCGCGCCCACCAACCGCTTCACATCCTCGGCCCGGCACGGTTCGATCATCCAAGTGCCGTTCTCCATCTGCGGCCACGGTACGGGTGTTACCGGACGTTAAACGCCCGGCCCGACGCCGTGGTTACTCGCTGGGGAGATGCACGTCGAGGATCGTGAGGATGGTGGCGATGATCAGCACACCAACGATCCCAGCAGTGATCAGGCGCGGGTGGCCCGTCTCGCGAATCGACTGGATCAGAGCCCGGCCGAGCAGGATGAACGTGCCGACGACGATGCCGATGCCAACCACCCAGACGGGGGCGAGCAGGATCAGGCGAGCGAGAGCCGAGGCGACGAGCACGCGCTAACCGTACCGCCCCCGCGCGCGTTGCCGGGGAGGTGACGCCACCTGGCGGGGCTATCCTCAGAGCGTGTCCGACACGAATTACTCGTCCGGAAATGACTACATCGTCGAGTTTCTCGGCTACCGCTTCACGTTCAACGCGCGTGATTTTGAGCAGCGTGTCGTGGCGGCGTCGATCAAACTCGGGCTTGTCGATACGACCGATTTGGACGCTGACGAGATCACCGATCTGGTGACGCTGGCGGCGCAGGGCTTCCCCGGCGAGCCCGAGTCGCGCCTTGGTCGCTACGTCAGTCGCAACTGGGAGCGCGTGTCGCTTGTGGGTGGCGAGTCGCTCGTCTACTGGCTGCGCAAGCTCGTGTTCCGTGGCGCGTGGCTCGACCATCAGGTGAAGCGCGGCGCGCTCGAAGTCGTCTGGGATGAGGGCGAAGCGGAGTTCGCCTACCAGCACCCTGGTGGCGGTCGTCCACTGCTTGAACTCGCCCCCGTGCCGAGCTGGCACGAGCTGCAGTTCCGCGGGTAGCAGCGCGATGACGCGCACCGCCGCGGTCGCAGCAGTCGGGGCAGGCGCGGCGTTCCTTGCCGTCTTGCTCCTGGTCGATCGCCACGCGTCGTATCCGGAGCAGATCGGACTCGGCGTCGTCACCGCACTGGCGCTGGTCGCCGCGCTGACCCGCCTCTCGCCCACGCGCCGCGCCCAGGCTGTCGGTGTCGTTGTGTTCGCCACCGTCGGCGAAGTGACGGGCTCGCTGATCTGGGGTGTCTACCACTACCGGCTGCACAACCTTCCCGCGTTCATCCCGCCCGCTCACGGGATCGTCTTCCTCACGGGCATCGCGCTTGCACGCGCCTGTGTTGGGTACGAGCGGGTGTTGGTGGGGTTCGCTGCGCTCGCCGCCGGTACCTGGGGTGTTCTCGGGCTGACCGTTCTCCCCCACCGCGACGTCGCTGGAGCATTCGGCGTTCCGCTGCTGCTGCTCTTCCTGTGGCGCTCGGGTGCCCGCGCGACCTACGCGGGGGTCTTTGTCGTCGTCGCTGTGCTGGAGCTGTACGGCACCGCGATCGGGACGTGGCAGTGGGAGCGCTACCTCCCAGGAACCGGGATTGCCGATGGCAACCCGCCGTCAGGCGTTGCGTCGGGATACGTGTGGTTCGACGTGATGGCGCTGCTGCTCGCGCCGTACCTCGCGCCGCTGCTCAGCTCTCGAGCTCGCCGAACGCGGCCTGGAGGCGAGCCGCCTCGGCTCCCGTCCACTCACGCGTAAGGCCAACGCCAAGCACCGCTGAGGCGACCTGGGCGATCCGCTCGCCAAGTGCGCGGCAGAGGATCGTGAAACCGCGCGGGGCGGCATCGGTGTGCACGACAAGCAGCACGCCCTCGGCCGCACCGGTCAGCTCGAGCAAGTAGTAGGAACGGACGCCGGCCTCTTTCGCCAATGCGCCCGCGAGTGGCGTGGTGGCCGCGTCCTGAATGCAGTACGGGAAGTCGCGGCGCCAAAGGAAATCTTTGAGGGTGGTGCGCAACTCGTCCTCGGCAATCGTGAGCGAGTACCCGCGCTCGGCCGTCACGAGCGTGTCTGTTTCGGCCAGGTAGAGCGCGCCAAACTCACACGAAAGCGATTCGGCGGCAATGCCGGCGATTGCGGCCGCGGCATCGGCAACCGGCGTCGGCGGCACCGCAACAGCCCGGCGCACAGCCTCAAGCAACTCGTACTCGTCGGCCAGACGCTTTGCGGGCCCAACGGGCCCAGCGGCAGCGGCTGCGTCGCACGCGGCCTCGCTGAGCGTGGCGTCGTCGGCGTCGATCGTCCCATCGGGCGAGCCGAACACCACAACGACGTCGGGAATCACCGGGACGATCGCGGCGGCATGGGCGTAGTACGGCCCAAAGATGAACTCGCGACCCCCATTTTCGAGGCGCACGATCTGCTCGCCATCGAGTGCGTCGGCGAGCGGCTTCTCGTCGTCGATCGCGACCTCGACGATGCCTGCCCAGCCTTCGCCGCGACCGACACCACCGAGATGGACGAAGCGCCGACCAGTGACGCGCCGAAGAACAAAGACGTCGTCGGCGCCTACCTTCGCTGCTGCATCAGAGATGCCCGTCGTCACAACGCGAAGTATGGGCGCTCAAACGCCGCACCGCCAGAATTCCTAGAAGAGCGAGCCCGACGCTTCGCGAATCGCGCCAATGTGATCGCGCCCGAGGTCGGTAATCACGCGGCCGCGCGGCGTGCGCTGCAAGAAGCCGAGCTGCAGCAGATACGGCTCGTAGACATCCTCGATCGTCTCGGGCTCCTCGCCAAGCGACACCGCGAGCGTCGACAGACCCACCGGCCCGCCACCAAACTTGATCGCGAGCGTCGAGAGCAGCTCGCGATCGAACCGCTCCAAACCTGTCGTGTCGATCTCAAGGAGCGTCAGTGCCTCCTCGGCGATCTCTGTCGTGATCGCCCCCGCATGGCGCACTTCA
The DNA here is from genome assembly GCA_903915545.1 of uncultured Actinomycetes bacterium. Classification (GTDB taxonomy): domain Bacteria; phylum Actinomycetota; class Thermoleophilia; order Gaiellales; family Gaiellaceae; genus PALSA-600. Next base: position 22,917 of record CAIWTI010000028.1, read on the forward strand.
GCAACATCGCGCACGCGCCGCAGGATGCGGTTGGCGATGCGCGGCGTGCCGCGGGCGCGTCGAGCGATCTCGTCGGCCGCGTCGCCCGCGATCTCGACGTTCAAGATCCGGGCGCTGCGGCGCACGATCCGCGCAAGCTCCGCCGCCTCGTACAGATCGAGCCGAAAGATCAGACCAAAGCGGTCGCGCAAAGGCGTCGTCAGCAGACCCGTGCGTGTCGTGGCGCCAATCAGCGTGAACGGCGGTAGGTCGAGCGTCAGCGTGCGCGCCGCAGGGCCCTGCCCCACGACGATGTCGAGGCGGTAATCCTCAAGCGCCGGGTAGAGGATCTCCTCAACCGACCGGTTGAGCCGGTGAATCTCGTCGACAAACAACACGTCGCGCTGCTCGAGCGTCGTCAGGATCGCCGCAATGTCGCCCTTACGCTCAAGCGCCGGACCTGCGACCTGACGGATACCGACGTCGAGCTCCTTGCGGATGATCTGGGCGAGCGACGTCTTGCCAAGCCCTGGCGGCCCTGCAAAGAGCACATGGTCGAGCGCCTCGCCGCGGTTGCGGGCGGCATCGAGCGCAATCGCGAGCTGTTCCTTGATGCGCTCCTGCCCGATGAAGTCGTCGAGCGACTGCGGGCGCAGCGAACGGTCGAGCTCCTCGTCTCCATCACGAACGGTCGGCGCCACAAAACGGTCGCTCATGCGGCGCTCCGAAGCGCGGCCCGCAGCTGCTCCTCAACCGACAGTGTCGGGTCGATCTCGGCCAGGACGCGCTCGGCGTCGACCATGCTCCAGCCGAGCTCGACGAGCGCATCGCGAGCGCCGATATCGGCGGTGCCGGTTACAGGCTCGCTCTCGATCACCGTGCCGAGCTTCTCCTTCAACTCCATGATCACGCGCTGGGCGATCTTGCGGCCGATGCCCGGAATCGCCTCGAACCTTGCGGTGTCGTCGCGGATAATCGCGCGGCGCAGATCCGCGGGTGTCGACCCGGAGATGATCGACAGCGCGACCTTCGGCCCGATCCCGGTCACCCCAAGCAGAAGTTCGAACAGCTCGCGCTCCTCGACATTCGAGAAGCCGTAGAGCTGTAGCGCGTCCTCACGAACGTGGAGGTACGTCTCGACGGTCGCCTCTTCGCCAATCCCAGCGGTGATGCGGGGCGTGGCAGCGACGAGGTACCCGACGCCGTTCACGTCGAGGACGATGCCCGCGCTCGTGCGCGACACGACCTTTCCACGCAACCGCGAGATCATCGAAGCGCCTTCATCAGCGGCGGGGCTGTGGCGTGGCAGATAGCGACGGCGAGCGCGTCGGCCGCGTGGTTTGGCGTTGGGATCTCGTCAAGCCCGAGGATCGCCTTAACCATCCGCCCTACCTGATCCTTATCGGCCCGGCCGTAGCCTGCCACTGCCTGCTTCACGCGTGTTGGCGCGTACTCGACGCACTCAACCCCGAGAGCGGCTGCGGCGACGAGCACGGCTCCGCGCGCTTGCCCGACGGACAACGCGATGCGGGCGTCGGCGCCGACGTACGACTCCTCCAGCGCCACCGCGTCCGGAGCGTGCTCCTCGATCAACTCCTGGACGCCCGCGAAGATCCGCAAGAGCCGAAGCGCCGGATCCTCCCGAGCGGTGCTGCGCCACCACCCGTGGCAGGTGGCTCGCAACCGGCCGTCGCTTTCGTGGACGATCCCGTACCCGCATGCGGCAGTCCCAGGGTCGATGCCAAGAACTTTCACATGGGAAGGTTACGGAGCGCCCCGGACAGCCCGGGCGTCGCCGGGGCGACTAGCCGGCGACGAGGTCGAGCAGCTCTTCGGGGATATCGAAGTTCGCGTAGACCTCTTGCACGTCGTCGTTGTCTTCGAGCGCGTCGATCAACCGCATGACGCGGCGAGCGGCGCTCTCTTCCTCAACGGCAACCGTCATCTTCGGGACCATCGAAAGCTCGGCCGACTCGAACGAGAACCCGGCCGCGGTGATCGCGGTGCGCACCGCTGCAAGGTTTTCTGGCGCGCTCGAGATCTGAAAGACCTCGCCGTCGCGATCGAGATCCTCTGCCCCACCCTCGGCGGCAGCAAGGAACAGCTCGTCCTCGTCGACACCCTCGGCCGACACGACGATCACGCCACGGCGCTCGAACTGCCACGCGACAGCACCCGTTGCGCCCAGGTTGCCGCCGTGCTTCGAGAACATGTGACGAACGTCGGCTGCGGTGCGGTTCTTGTTGTCGGTGAGCGCCTCGACGATCACGGCGACACCGTCAGGGCCGTAGCCCTCGTAGACGATCTCTTCGTAACTCGACGTATCCCCATCGCCCGCGCCCTTGGCGATTGCGCGCTCGATGTTCTCCTTGGGCATCGAGTACGACTTCGCCTTCTCGATCGCGTTCTGGAGCGAGAGGTTGTTGGCCGGATCGCCGCCGCCCTCTTTCGCAGCAACGATGATTGCGCGCGAGAGCTTCGAGAAGAGCTTGCCGCGCTTGGCGTCGGCCGCGCCCTTCTTGTGCTTGATCGATGACCACTTACTGTGTCCGGACATGGGGTTCCTTTCTCGTGTCTGATCAGCCGCCGACGGCGCGCCGCTCGTGCAGCGCAGGCTCGTCGAGGGCCTCCTGGCCAGCGGCCAGGCGAAGGTGAGGCTCACCGACACCGCGCGCAGCACGAACGGTGTCGAGGAACAGGTTGTGGAGTCGCGTGTCGTCGGTGAGTTCCGGATGGAATGACGCGACGAGGAAACGGCCGTCCCGAGCGACCACGGGATGGCCGTCGATGCTTGCGAGGATCTCGACGCCGTCTCCCGCGTCTTCGATCCAAGGGGCGCGAATGAACACGGCCCGCAAAAGCCCATCGATTCCCGCGACGTCGAGATCGGTCTCGAACGACGCCAGTTGACGACCGAACGCGTTCCGGCGCACGTGGATGTCGACAAGGCCAAGGTGCCCGCGGTCGAGCACGATCATTCCCGCGCACGTGCCGAATACCGGCTTCGCGAACGAGCGGATCGCCTCGTCGAGCCCATACAGCCCCATCAGGCGCGTGAAGGTGGTTGATTCGCCACCCGGGAGCACTAGACCGTCGAGACCTTCAAGCTGCTCGGGCTTGCGAACCTCGGTGACGTCGGCCCCAAGGGAGCGCAACATCGCCGCGTGTTCGCGGAAGTTCCCCTGCACAGCAAGTACACCGACCTTGAGCGGCTCCATACGGGGGATCGTATCGGCCTCCGCGGCGTGAGTAGCGTCAGGGCACTAGTCTCCCGACGTGAACGCGCTCGGCCTTCTCCTTGCCCTCGCTTCTGCCGCCACGTGGGGCGTCGCCGACTTCTCGGGTGGCCTGGTGTCGCGCCGCCTGCCCACGATCGCGGTGACGGTCATCTCGCAGGCTGCGGGCTTCATCGTCGTGCTCGTCGCGCTGGGGCTACACGGGAGTCTCGATCACCGCAGTTTCTGGATTGGGATCCTCGCCGGGCTTGGTGGCGGCTCGGGGCTCGCAGCGTTCTACCGGGCGTTGTCGCTCGGCACGATGAGCATCGTCTCGCCCCTCGCGGCCTGCGGTGCCGTGGTGCCGTTTGTCATCTCAATCTCGACCGGCGAGCGGCCGAGCGTGATCGCGTTCGGGGGTGCTGGGTTGGCGCTTGCCGGTGCCGTCCTCGCATCGGTGGAAGAGCACCGCTCTGAGGCCCCCGACCGCTCGCGCGCCGTGCTGCTGGCCGTCGTCGCCGCGGTGATCCTTGGCGTGTTCACGTACTTCCTGGGCCTCGGTGGCCGCGAAGGCGATGCGCTCTCGACGCTCGTTGGCGCGCGCGTCGGGTCACTCGCGTTCCTCCTTGGCCTCGCACTCTTCATCCGCGAGAAGCCCCTCGTGCGGCGCGGGTCGATCGCCGTCGTCGCCGCGATCGGTATTTGCGACATGACCGCCAATGCCCTGTTCGCCTTCGCAAGCACCCACGGCCTGCTCGCGCTCGTGTCGGTGCTCGGCTCGCTCTACCCGATCATGACCGTGATGCTCGCCCACCTGTTCCTCCACGAACGGCTCTCACCGGTGCAGAAAGCGGGCGTCGGAGCAGCGCTCGTGGGCGTCGCGGCGCTCGCAGCTGGCTAGGCTCGTGCCATGGAATCGCTGCGCGGCAAGCTGCTGATCTCGTCTCCGGTTCTCGTCGACCCCAACTTCCGCCGCACGATCGTCTTGATCAGCCATCACGACGATGACGGTGCCATGGGACTCGTCCTCAATCGCCCGACCGAGCTCAAGGTCGGGCAGATGGTTCCCGAGCTCGGCGAGTTGGCGTTCGCCGACGAGCTCGTCCACCTCGGCGGCCCCGTCCAGTCGGACGCGTTCGTTGGCCTGGCGGAGTTCTCTCCCGACACCGACGCAGTCACCGTGATCGGCCGTGTCGGCCTTGTGCCTGCCGATTCGATGCTCACCGACCTCCCGATCGACCGCCTGCGGATCTTCGCGGGCTATGCCGGCTGGGGCGCGGGCCAGCTCGAGGGCGAGATCGACGACGAGTCGTGGATCATCGTCGACGCGGAACCCGACGACGTGTTCGCAGCCGATGGTGACGCGCTGTGGCGCGCAATCGCGCATCGCAAGGGCGGCAAGTACGCCCTCATTGCGACGATGCCGTTCGACCCGCGGTTGAACTAGGCGGCGAGCTCGTCGGCGATCGCGTTGGCCCAGGCTTCAACCTCGGCCCAGTCGCGATAGTCGCCATCGGGAGTCTCAACGGCGGCCAGATGGGCGCGCTCGGTCTCGTCCATCACCGACCGGTCGAATAGGCCGCCAAGCAGGACGTGGTCGCGCGGAACGATCGCCTCAACGAGCTCGGCGAGCATCACGGCACGTGACACATCGGCCTTCGGCTGGCGACCGGCGAGCCCCGCGCTGAAGAACCACGTGGGCCGCTCCGCGAGATCGCTTGCGTTCCGCTCGGCAAGTTCGAGAGCTGACGGAAGCCAACGCCCGAGGTACACACCGCTGCCGAGCACGACCGCGTCGTAGCGTGCAACGTCAGCGACATCCTCAGCCGCGAACACATCGACCGTTAGCCCTCGAGCGGCAAGAGCGGTGCCGATTGCGTCAGCGAGGCCTGCGGTTGAGCCATAGCGGCTCGCGGATGCGACGAGGACATGCACGGGCCGTGGAGGCTAGGCGCGTCTCGCGTGAGTCGCATCCGTAGCCAGCCACAGTCCGTCCATCGCAAGGCGCCTGCCGGAGTCGAACCGGCGTGCACGGCTTTGCAGGCCGCTGCCTAGCCACTCGGCCAAGGCGCCGAACGTCGGAATGGTACGTCAGACGGCCCGGAGAGCAGCCAGCTGACCGGCCGACGGCTCCCACGTGCCTGCCGCGACGTTTGCAACGACCTGCTCGGCCGTGCGTGCGCCAGTAATTACCGTCACGACCTGAGGTTCGGCAGCGAGGCCGCCGATCGCGAGCTCGAGCATCGACACGCCCCACTCCGCCGCCAACGCCTCGAGTGCTTCGACGCGATCCCAGGTTTCGTCCTCAATCATCGACGTGTCGGCGATCCGGCCACCCGGCGACGGCTCGCCGCGGTGGTATTTGCCCGTCAGCAGGCCGCGCGCCAGCGGGAAGTACGGGATGATCCCGACCTCGCAGCGCTCGCACGCCGGCACGACCTTCTCTTCGATGCGCCGCTCAAGCAACGACCACTCGTTCTGCACCGTGACAAAGCGGGAAAGGCCACCGGCGCGGGCCAGCCCATCAGCCTCTTCCACACGAACACCCGAGAAGTTCGAGCAGCCGATGTGCAGCACCTTGCCTTCCTGCACGAGCTCGGTGAGCGCAGCGAGCGTCTCCTCGATAGGCGTGATCGCGTCGTGGCGGTGGTACATGTAGATATCGATGTAGTCGGTCTCGAGCTGGCGCAGCGACCGCTCGACCGCCTCGCGGATATACGGGCGGGCGCCACGGGCGATCTCGTTGTCCTTGCCGCCCTTGCCCCACCCGAACTTGGTGCCGATCACGACCTGATCGCGACGGCCGCGCAGCGCGGCGCCGAGCGA
>CAIWTI010000029.1 GCA_903915545.1 uncultured Actinomycetes bacterium
AAGCTATGTCGTTGGCCGCGAAGGCCGGATCGGAAGAGTCGGTCTCCGCGACCCGGATTGTCCGGCGCTCCGTGATTTCTGTGCGGCTAGCTCATCAAGGCGCCCTTCGAAGTGAGTGGGATTGAGGCGGCTCTTTTCGACCGCGTCGTAGAAGCAACACCTCCGCGATGCGAGGTCGCGGATCTGCCGCTCGACGTGGCCGCGCTCTCCGCGGGCGGAGCGGCTCCGTTTCGGCGCATCCCTAACGGCCCGCTCTAAGGCGCGCTCCAGCAGGTCGTTTCGCTCAGCAGATCGGCCAACCGGTCCAGCCCCGTGTCTTCGAGTTCTTCCGCTGAGATGTACCGTCTGAAGCCCCTAGGTCGACGAACCCGTCAGGCGGCGTCCGGGCGCCCGGCTAGCGTGGCATGGCTGTGAAGTCGAGAGCCGAAGTCACCCCTGAGAAGCTCCGCGGTGGCTTCTACACGCCCCCTCGGCTCGTTCAGGTGTGTCTGGAGCGCGTGGCGTCTCTCGTCGGGGCCGACGACAAGCTCCGGCTCTTGGAGCCTAGCGCGGGCGATGGCGCTTTCGTCCGCGCCCTTGCCTCTCCGGACTGGGAACGCCGTATTGGAGAGGTGCTGGCGATAGAACCTCTGGAGCTGGAGGCAGAGAAGTGCCGCGGCGCACTTCGTGGTTCTCGGCTGCCCGGGCACGTGATCGTGGACAGCGCAATTAGGTGGAGCATCGACGGAGACGCCGAATGGGATGTCGCTGTTGGGAACCCCCCGTTTGTTCGGTACCAGTTCATCTCTGCCAGCGACCGTGCCGCGATCCGAAGGCTCGGTGAGCGCCTCGGTGTGCAGTTCTCTGGCGTTTCCAACCTTTGGATTCCTGTCCTCCTGGGCGCTTTGTCGCGCTTGCGGAGCATCCCGACCAACGAGAAGCCCACGTGCCCGACATGCCGTGGAGCCCTCGTGCCTTGGACCGGCGAGATCACGTCCGATAGCGCCGGCGGCCCATGCCCAAAGTGCGGAGGACAGCTTGAAGAAGATGCGACGGGCGAGAGGAGCAGGTGGGACTAACGACCGCTACCGAGCGTCTTTCGGAACCCACTCGTTCGCCCGCCGATTGACGGCAGCCTCCTCGGCGGTCTTTGCAACCCGCGTTGCGCGCGTCTCGGCCCGCTTCGCGTCGCCGATCCAGAAGAGAATCGCGCGCTTCGCTGACGGCGGAAACGCATTCCAGTTGTCGCGAGCGGGAGGGAGGGAGTCCAGCGCCGCAACGAGGTCAGGCGGCTCAATCAGCGCTTCGGCCTCATCAAGCTTCGACCAAAGCCCGTTCGCCTTCGCCGCCTCGATCACCGCGAGCCCCGGCGGCTGCATCAAGCCATCTGCAATGAGTCGCTCGACGCGCACCTTGTTACTGCGCGACCACCCGCTCTTCGAGCGGCGTGGGGCGAGCCACAGCTTCGACTGAACATCGTCAACCTTTCCCGACTTCGAGTCGATCCAGCCAAAGCACAGCGCCTCCTCGACAAGATCGTCGTAGCTCAGCTGTCGATTCCCGCCCTTGTCGTAGACGAGCCAGATGCCCTCGTTCTGCGTGTAGTTCGCAGCAAGCCACGCACGCCACGCGGCGCGATCAGCGATGTAGACATGCTCGGGTTCGCGTGGTGTAACCGAGGGCACAGCGCAAGTATCGTCTCACGGGTACACGAGAGGAGCGCACAACGATGCCGACCAACACACCACACTCAGGTAAGACCGCCGCCTTCGAGACGGCACTCACGGCGACCGGCAACAACACCGGCATCGTCGTTCCGCCCGAGGTACTTGAGGCGCTCGACGCCGGCAAGCGGCCCGCGGTTCACGTTGGCCTGAACGGGTACACGTACCAATCGACCGTCGGTTCGATGGGTGGCAACGCGATGATCCCGGTCAGCGCAGCTATTCGTGCCGCGACAGGCCTGAAAGGCGGCGACCCGATCCGTGTCACGCTCACACTCGCCGGTACGCCCCGCGCAGTCGTGATTCCCGACGACCTCGAGGCCGCCTTCAAGGCCAACGAGGCGGCCCGCACCTTCTTCAGCACGCTCTCGAACAGCCTTCAACGCTTCCACATCGACAACATCAACGGCGCCAAAGCTGCCGATACACGCCAGCGTCGGGTGGAAAAGGCGATCGAGCTCTTCCTCGCTGGCAAACAGCGCTAGCCGAGCTAGGAAACGGGCTGCGTTGCGCGCAAACCGTCGAGCATGACGTCCAGGTAGCGTTTCCACGCACCCGGCGAGCTCGCTTCTAGCTCCAGCCCAAGCGTTCCGACCGCCCGGAGGAGGTTGCCGACATCCTCGGCGGTCACGTCGGCACGGATCTCGCCACGCTCCTGCGCCTGCAACAGCAACGCGCCGATCGCCTCGTTCAGTCGACCCTTGCACGTGCGGATCTCGGGCCGGTCGTACAGCACCGTCGCGCCGGCCTCACAGAACAGCCGGTCGTGGATGAACGACTCAACCGCGCTGCGC
>CAIWTI010000030.1 GCA_903915545.1 uncultured Actinomycetes bacterium
ACGAGGCGGGCACGGGCGCCGACGTGATCGCCGAGCTTGGCATCGGCTTCAACCCTGCCGTAATTCCGCGCGGCCACGTGATGCTCGACGAGAAGGCCGCGCGCACAGCGCACGTGGCGATCGGCCGCAACACGGGCACGTACGGCGGCGACAACGAGGCCAAGATCCACGTCGATTGCATCTTTAGCGAGCCGACGGTGTGGGCCGACGGGCGCCTGGTCGAGCTGCCCGCATGAGCGACCTCTTCGAACCGCGCCCACCTGCGGAAGAGCAGCCGCAGTACGACCCCGTACAGCCAGACAGTGGGCGAAAGGGCTTCCGGCAGAAGCTCGGACGCCTGACGGCTCCGCTCGTCGGCGTGGGCGCACTGCTGCTGAAGCTCGGTTCGCTGTTCAAGTTCGCGACGATCTTCATCGCCGTCGGCGGGTACGCGCTGATCTTCGGCTGGCCGTTTGCGGTCGGCTTCGTCGCCCTGATCTTCGTGCATGAACTCGGGCACTTCATCGAGGCGCAGCGCGAAGGCCTGCACCCCAAGGTGCCCGTGTTTATCCCGTTCATCGGCGCGTACGTGAAGATGACCGCCGGCAACCCCTGGCAGGCTGCGCGGGTCGCACTCGCCGGGCCGATCGTGGGTGGCTTCGGCGCAATGGTCTGTTACATCTGGGGCGAGCACCAGCACTCGCCGGTGCTGCACGCGCTCGCGTACACGGGCTTCATGCTCAACCTGATCAACATGATCCCCGTGTCGATCCTCGATGGTGGCGCCGTCTTCCGGGCGGCACGGTTCCTGTGGCACGGCGGCGGCCGCAACAAGGCCCTCGCGATCTATGGGCTCTACGCGTTGACGGCAGTTGCGCTGATCCTCGGAATGCGCGCCGCCTACATCGTTCAGCACCGCCTCTAGGCGCGGGTCGGCTCTAGGCGCGGATGCCGAGGCGGCGTCCGAAGACGCCGAGACAGCAGCCAAACGCGACCGCTTCGCCGAGCGCGCGGTTGATGCCCTCAGTCCATGAGCTCTCGGCAAACGCTGAGCTGAGCAACATGAACGCCGTCGTCGGAATGCCGACCGCGAGCGCGAGTCGCAACCAGTGGGCCGAGAACCAGTCGGCGATCGCGGCAACCACAGCGGGAACGTCGCCGCCAAGCGCGCGTGCGGCCGGGCCACCGTCGGCCGTCACGAGCGTTGCACCGCGGAGAGCTCGGAGGCCAATCACGAGCGCGACGAGCGGCCCGGCCGCCGCACCGACCGAGATGGCCGTCCACCACCACGGGAGCAGGCTTGCGAGGAGCGCCGTGTGCGCGAGCATTCCGGCATCGGCGAGTGCGGCGGCGACACACGCCACGCGAAAGCGCCGCTGCACGAGGCGAAACTCGGCGGCCGATGCCTCACGCGCCCGTCGCAGGCGAAGCGCCCGCAGGGCGCCCAATATTCCCGCAGCAAAGGCGATCTGAATCCCAAGCAAGATCGCGATGCCCGTGAGCGAGACGAACGTCGCCCGCGCGCCGGTGACCGTAGGCCACCCGCCCGCCACGCCGTACGCGCGCTGAGTGACAAGCACGCCAACCGCCGCCAACGCGAGGGCGCCGAACGCCCGCCACGCAGCTCGACGAGTCGTACTCACGCGAAGATCAGCGGCGAACTCAGCTGCAATCGCGGCCGGGTCGCCCAGACGGCTCTCGCAGCCAGGCTCGCATTCGATGTGGTCGACGAGCTCAGCCAGGATCCGTGCGCGGACTGGCCCGCGCACGCCGGCGGCGAGAAGCTCGGTGTCGAGTGAGGTAAGCCACGTCATGCGATGACCGCCTCGACGGCTTTCGCGAAGGCACGCCACTCGGTTGCGCGTTGGCCAAGCGCCTTCGTCCCCTTCGCGCTCAGTTCGTAGACACGGCGGCGGCGACCCGAGACGGTCGTCCACGAGCTTTCGAGCAGACCGTCGGCCTCAAGGCGGTGGAGCACCGGATAGACCGTGCCTTCGGCCAAGTCGAAGGCGCCTTCGCTGCGGCGGCGCAGCTCTTCGATCACCGCGTAGCCGTGGAGTGGCTGCTCGCGCAGTGCGGCGAGCACGAGAACATCGAGGTGACCTTTGAGCGACTCGGCCTTCATGCCGCCACTATACCTAGCAACGCTAGGTATACGTCAAGCGGCGCGTGTTACTTGAGCTCATCGAGCGCCCGGCGAGCGCGCTCGTGGACGTCGCGGCGCCGCGCATCCAAGCCAAGTTCGGTTGCGGGAGCAGGCGGCGCGGGCTCCGGTTCCACGACTGGCGTGGGCGCGGGCGCAGGTGTCGGTTCGGGCGCGACCGGCGTTTCAACGACGACGGCAACTTCGGGCTCGACAACCGGGGCCACCACAGGCTCAGGCGCTGTCGAAGCCGCTGCCTTTGCCGCCGCAAGCCGCTCGCGCAGCTCATCGGCCGGGTTCGGGCCAAGGTCAAGTGCCTCCTGACCGCTACCCTTGCCCCGCAAGCGCTTCACGTACGCAGAGACACCAAGTCCTCCACCGAGGCCGCCCAGAAAGACCGCCAATAGGCGTTTCACTGGTCGATTCCGCGGCCGGGCACGGGCCGATGCTACACTGCCCGCCGCTTCTCGCCACGCCCGTCGCACCGTCCACCCGAACGGTGCCAAGGAGGCGGGGCCGACTAAGTCCATGAGAAGGAAGGGAGATTCGGGACTATGAACGCGTACGAAGTACTACTCATGCTCGACCCCGAACTCGCCGAAGAAAAGGCGAACGAGGTCATCGCGCGCATGCGCGAACAGGTCGAAGCTGACGGAGGATCCTGGGACGGCCACGAGCCGTGGGGTCGCCGCAAGCTCGCCTACGAGATCAACCACAAGGCTGACGGTGTCTACCACCTGCTGCTCTTCACAGCCGCACCCGCGACGCTCGACGAGCTCACGCGCGTGCTGAAGATCACCGACGGCGTCATGCGGCACCTCGCCGTGCGTCGCGTCCAGGGTGGAAGCACGAAGGCCCCTGCCCAGCTTGGAGCCACGTCTGGAGCGGCCGATGACGCCGCTGCAGCCGCGGAGTAGCCTGGACCTTCGTCGAGCTTAAGGAGCGAAGAAACCATGGCGAATATCAACCGCGTCGTGCTCGTCGGGAATCTCACCCGCGACCCCGAGCTGCGTCACACCCCGGGCGGCACTGCCGTGTGCAGCCTTCGCCTTGCCGTGAACACCCGTCGCAAGGACGGTGCTTCCGGTGAGTGGACCGAAAAGCCGAACTACTTCGACGTCACCGTGTGGGGTAATCAGGGCGAAAACTGCGCCCAGTACCTCGCGAAGGGTCGTCCCGTTGCAATCGACGGACGTCTCGAGTGGCGTGAATGGGAGGCCCAGGACGGCACCAAGCGCCAGGCCGTCGAGATCATCGCCGACACCGTGCAGTTCCTTGGCGGTCGCGATGGTGGCGACGCACCCAGCGGTGGCTTCGGTGGCGGTTCCGGCGGTGGCGGCAACCAGTTCATCCCCCAGGGTTCGGGTGCGCAAGATGCCGATTTCCCCGGCGCACCGGCCGACGACGACATTCCTTTCTGAGCAGGAGGCAACATGGCAGCAAAGACTGAGAACCGGAGCCGGAAGCGCAGCGCGCCCCTGACGGGCGGTCGCCGCAAGTCCTGCTTCTTCTGCAAGACCCACGTCGAGGAGATCGACTACAAGGCCGTCGGCGAGCTTCGCCGGTACATCTCCGAGAAGGGCAAGATTCGCTCGCGCCGCATCAGCGGGGCGTGCCGCCGGCATCAGCGCCAGGTGGCCGTCGCCGTCAAGCGGGCCCGCGAGATGGCACTGCTGCCGTACGTGGCTGAAGGCCGCGAGGGTGGCGAGCGTGAGGGTCGCGGTCGTGACCGCGATCGGGAGCGTTAGAGATGCAAGTCGTTCTTCGTTCTGACGTCGATAAGCTCGGCCTCCGTGGCGAGGTTGTGTCGGTTGCGCGCGGTTATGCCCGCAACTTCCTCCTCCCCCGCGGACTTGCCGAGATCGCCACGCCTGGCCTCATCGCCGAGGTCGCAAAGCGTGACGCACGCCGTGCCCGCCAGGAAGCAAAGACGGTTGAGGAGGCGCAGGCAATCGCCGACCGCATCGCCAACACGTCGCTGCAGTTCGATGTGAACGCTGGCCCCACCGGTTCGCTGTTTGGCTCGGTTACGCCGACCAACGTCGCCGACCGTCTGTGGGAAGAGCTCAAGATCCGCGTCGACCGCCGCAAGCTTGGCTTCGACTCGATCAAGCGCATCGGTCGCTACACGGTGGCGGTTGAGGTGTTCCACGGTGTGACCGCCGACCTGAAGGTCGTCGTTGCGCCGGAAGGTGGCGTCATGCCGTCTGATGAGGAGCTCGCAGCCATGGCCGGTATCGAGGCCCCGGTTGAGCCGACCGTCGAGGAGGCCGTCGCTGAGGCTGTCGCCGAAGAAGAGGCCGAGGCTGAGGCCGACTACCACGCCGTTGAGGATTGGAACGGCGAGGGTGGCGCAGACACCGAGGAAGCCGCGGAGTAGTACGGCGCCGGGGTTCGCCCCGACCTCTGCTTGAACTGACGGGCCCGGTCATCTGATCGGGCCCGTCGTCTTTCTCGGGGCGTGATTCGATGATTTTCCCGCTCGGAGCGGGGTTTTTGTCCTTTCCACAGACCTGTGGAAGAAAGACATGACCCTTGTGGACAGGGCTCTCGGATCTGTGGATGACGTCCGCGACCGAGGGCAGTATGGGGAACATGTGTTCGCTTCACGACCCCTTTCTCCTCCTCCTGGCACCAGCGCGAACCGTTTGGCGATCTGACCTCTCGCAGCGGGGCGGAGTTGTCCACAACCGACCCCCTATCAATCCACAGGGTGCGACCGAGAGGATGCGGAGTCTGTGACCACCGCCCCTGCTCAGACATTCGGCAATGCCGCCCTCCCGCCTCAGAACCTCGAGGCAGAGGAGTCGGTTCTCGGGGCGATGATGCTCTCGCCGGGCGCGATCGCAACGGTCGTCGAGATCGTCGATGCGAGCGACTTCTATCGCGAGAGCCACAGCACGATCTTCCGCTCGGCCGTCGAGCTGTACGCACAGGGCGAGCCGGTTGACGTCCTGACAATTGCCGACAAGCTCGACAAGACGGGCAAGCTCGCTGAGGTCGGCGGCGCCGACAAGATTCGTGAGATCGCGGCGCTCACGCCTGCCGCGTCGAACGTTGCGCACTACGCGCGGATCGTCCACGAGATGGCGACGCTGCGCGGGCTGATCCGCGCAGGTAACACGATCGCCCGGCTCGGCTTCGATCGCCCAGGCGAGGCAGTCGAGCTCGTCGACCAGGCCGAGCAGGTGATCTTCGACCTCAGTCAGGGTCGCGTGACAGCGCAGTTCGCGCACATCGAAACGCTCCTCAAAGATTCGTTCGAGCGAATCACGAAGCTCTATGAGGCGGGCACCGAGATCACCGGCACTCCGTCTGGCTTCCGCGACCTCGACCGGCTCACGTCGGGCTTTCAGCCGGGCAACCTGATCATCGTCGCGGCGCGCCCGTCGATGGGTAAGTCGGCGCTTGGACTATGCATGGCGGCGAACATCGCCGTGCGCCACGAGCAGCCGGTCGCCCTGTTCACGCTCGAAATGTCGAAGACCGAAGTGACGCAGCGCCTCATGTGCTCCGAGGGGCGTGTCGAGTCGCAGCGCCTACGCACCGGCAAGCTTGCGGCCGACGACTGGACGCGGCTCACCGGAGCGTGCGACAAGCTCGCGAAGGCGCCGATCTACGTCGACGACACCGGCTCGGTGACGATGATGGAAGTCCGGTCGAAGCTGCGTCGCTTGAAGACGCAGGAGCCGAACCTCGGCCTGGTCATCATCGACTACCTCCAACTG
>CAIWTI010000031.1 GCA_903915545.1 uncultured Actinomycetes bacterium
CGGTGCTCGTCGCGCGGTTCGTGCGAGCCGTCACCGAGATGCACCTCGATGTCGACTCGGTGCTCGTGATCACCTACACCCGCAAAGCGGCAGGGGAGCTGCGGACGCGCATCCGGGCCGCGCTCATCCAAGGCGGCCGTCACGACCTCGCTCGCAGCCTCGACGGTGCGTGGATCTCGACGATCCACGGCTTCTGCTCGCGCGTTCTGCGTGCCCATCCTTTTGCAGTTGGGATCGATCCGCGCTTTCGTGAGCTCGACGATGAGGGTGGGGCCGTCATTCGCGGGGAGGCGTTCGCCCGCGCCCTCGAGCGCTTCTGCGCCGACGAACACCCCGATCGCCTTCGTCTGCTTGCGACCTACTCGGCCGATGGTCTCCGCCGCCGCCTGATCGGCGTCTTCGAAACGCTTCGGTCAGCGGGACGCGACTTGATCCTCGAACCCGCACCGACTCCGCCGCTCGCTGCCGAGCTCGCCGTGCTGCGGGAGCGCGCGAGCGAGCTCGCGGCCGATCCGCAGGCGACCGAGAATCAGCGAGCCGCTGCGCTCGCTGCGCTCGATCTTCCGGACGACCCCGAGCCGCTCTGCGATCTTGGCCCGCTCCTTGCGCGCGGAGCCCGCGCCCAGGAGTTCGAAGCCGCTCGCAAGACGGTCGAACGGGACGCCCTTGAGACCGTCGCAGCCCGCGACCGCCTGCTGCTACAGGAGCTGCTCACGCTGTTCGCGGACGAGTACGCCGCGGCGAAGGCGCGCGAGTCGGTGCTCGACTTCGAGGATCTCCAGTTGCTCACCCGTGATCTGCTGCTGAACTCGCCGGAAGTTCGGGCAACCGAACAGCTGCGGTTCCGGGCGATCATGGTCGACGAGTTCCAAGACACAAACGAGCTGCAGACGCAGATCATCGATCTGCTGCGCGCGTGGCCTGAGGGTTCGGAGATCGTCGAGGAGAAGGACGTCTTCTACGTTGGCGACGAGTTCCAGTCGATCTATGGCTTCCGGCATGCCGACGTGGAGGTGTTTCGTCGGCGGCGCGAGTCGGCGAAGCGTCGTCTGCCGCTCTCGGAGAACTACCGCTCGCGGGCCGAGGTGCTGGCTGCCGTCAACCACCTGTTTGCGGGTGCGTTCGGCGACGACTTCCAGGAGCTTGCTGCGTCGCGTGAGTTCCCCGATCCCGTGTTCGGCCATCCGGTCGAGCTACTCGTCACCGACAAGGAGGCGTACAAGGGAACGGGGACGCATTGGCGTCGAGCGGAGGCGCACAACGTCGCGCGCCGTGTGCGCGAGCTCGTGGACGCCGGGGTGGCCGACCCTGGCGAGGTCGTCCTGCTCTTTGCGGCGGGCACCGATGCCGAGCAGTACGAAGAGGAGCTGCGAAAGCTCGGCCTGCCGACGTACCGCGCGATGGGTCGCCGGTACTTCGGCCAGCAGCAGGTCGTCGACCTGCTCATGTACCTGCGGCTGATCTGGAATCGGTACGACGATGTCGCGCTCGCGTCGGTGCTGACCTCGCCGTTCGTCGGCGTCTCGAACGACGCGGTGCTGCTCGTGCGGCGCCACGCCGGACGACGTCCGCTCTTCACGGGAATCGAACGGTCGCTGCCCGAACCGCTCTCGGAGGTTGACGAGCGGTTGATCCGCGCGTTCAAGCAGCGGTTCGAGAGGCTCGTCGCTGCGTCGGCGCGCGTGTCGCTTGAGCGTCTCTGCGAGCTCGTGGTTGGCGAGCACGACTACGACCTTGCCGTCCTCGCGCGTTGGGATGGTGGCCGTCGCTACGCGAACATGCGCAAGCTCATGCGTCTCGCGCGCGGCTACGAGGAGCTGCGCGGCCGGGACGTTGAGGGGTTCGTGCGGTTCCTACGTGATCAGGAGTCGCTTGGTGCGTCGCAGCTCGAAGCGGTCTCCGAGGAGGAGGGCGCCGGGGCGGTGCGGCTGATGACCATCCACGCAGCCAAGGGACTTGAGTTCAAGGTGGTTGTGGTTGCCGACGCGGGTCGCGATACGGGAGCCGGTGGCGGCTCCGAGGAGATCGTCGCGCTACCGGATGGGCGGATCGGCATGAAGATTCCGCATCCGGCAACCGGAAAGCCCGAGCCTGTCGCAGGGTGGGACGCAGTCAAGGCCGCGCGCGATGCAGCGAACCAGGCGGAGCGCCTCCGTCTCTATTACGTCGCGCTCACGCGAGCGCAAGACAGGCTGATCATCTCGGGATCGCTCGACGATCGGCGTGACACGCCGATCGGCTGGGTGATCGAGCGGCTTGACTGCGAGGCGGAACTTGAGTCAGCCACGGAGCCGTTTGAGCTTGAGCGGGATGGTGCGACATTCGTCGTCGCCGTCCAGCGCGCGGCGGTGACGGACGGCGAGGTGGTGGAGGACGAGGAGACGACCGCCGTTGAGGCGGTCGGGGAGGCAGAAGAGGATCAGCTGAGCCTCTTCACGGCGCTGCCGGACGTGGCGGGTCCGCGCGGCTACGTCTTGCCCGAGATCGTTCCGATCGCCCAGCCGCCCCTGCACCGCGTTCGGCGCCTGTCGTACTCGTCGATCGCCTCGTTTGAGCGCTGCTCGTATCGGTACTACGTCGAGCGGGTTGGAGGCTTACGGGAGCGTCGTGCGATCGCGGTTGGTGTCGACGGGCTTGCCGCGACCGAGATCGGTGACGCTGTGCATCGGCTGCTTGAGGTTGTCGATCTCAGCGCTCCCGTTCCACCGTCAGTCGAGATTGTGTCGTCGTGGTACCCGCAGGTGAACGCCGACGAGTTGGCGCGGATCGATCGGTTTGTCCGGGCGTACTGCGAGTCGGATCTCGGTCGCCGTATCGCCTCGCTCTCCGGTGTGACGGTTGAGCGCCCGTTCGCGTTTGAGCATGACGGCGTGTTGTTCCATGGGCGGCTCGACGTCTTCCAGCACGACGGCGCGAACGCCCTGATTCTCGATTACAAGACGAACTTCCTGGGTTCACGTGATCCCGCGGAGATCGTCGATCACGAGTACGCGATTCAGCGCGTCGTGTATGCCCTCGCGTGCTTCCGGGCGGGGGCGGACGACGTCGAGATCGTCTACCACTTCCTTGAGCGGCCGGATGCTGTCGTCACGACGCGATTCGATCGGTCGGCGGTTGGTGACCTTGAGGCGCGGCTCTCGGCCGCGATTGCGCAGATCAACGCGGGGCCGTACGTCCCGACGCCGAGCGACTTCACGTGTGCTGGCTGCCCAGCACTCGACCTTGTGTGTGCCGGCCCGAAGCTGCTTGGTGGAAGCTCCGGCATACCGGCGTAGCGTGGCGCGAAGCTACGTGGGGGAGGCGCGGCGACGTGTCGGCCCGAAGCGCGATCGGGTTTCCCCGATTCTCGACGCGTTGGCGATTGAGCACGCCGATGCGGGTATCGCGCTCGCGTTCGCAAACGATCTGGAGTTGCTCGTGTCGGTGATGCTTTCGGCACAGACGACCGACGTGAACGTCAATCGTGTGACCGCGAACCTGTTCAAGAAGTATCGGCGACCGGAGGATTATCTGGCGGTTCCGCCCGAGGAGCTTGAGCGCGACATCTTTCAGACCGGCTTTTACCGGCAGAAGGCGAAGTCGTTGCGCGGGACGATGCGGATCCTGATCGACGAGTTCGACGGGCAGGTGCCACAGCGGTTCGAGGATCTTCTGCGGCTACCTGGGGTGGCGCGCAAGACAGCGAATGTTGTGTGCGCTGAACGCGGTGAGGCACAGGGGATTGTGGTCGATACGCATGTGCGTCGCATTTCGCAGCGGCTTGGGTTTACGCGGCAGGAGGATCCGGTGAAGATCGAGCGCGATCTCGTCAAGATCGTGCCGCGGAAGGATTGGGCGCTCTTCCCGCACCTGTTGATCTGGCATGGTCGGCGGATCTGCGACGCGCGGAAGCCGAAGTGCGAGGTGTGTCCGATTGCGACGCTGTGCCCGTCGAGCCGGGTTGAGGCTGCCGAGCCCGGTTAGACCGGTGTGATGGCGATCATGATGTCGCCGGAGCCGTCGGGTGACGGGAAGAAGTCGCTCCACACGGCGAGTTCGGTGCCCTCTGCGTTGCGCATGGTGAGCTCTTGCTCAAGCCGCCGGTGGTTGGTTTCGCGAACGTTCGCGATTGTCTCCTCGGCCGAGAGTCCGAGGGTGGAGTAGACGTTGCCGCCGATCACTGCGGCTGGCGCCTTGCCGAAGAAGTGCTCGAGGTCGGCGCCCGCGTATTTGATCGTGTCGGTTGAGTCGACGACGACGAAGCCGGTGGCATCGGCCGGGAAGTAGTCGTTGTTCATTTCGAACGTCTCGTCGCACTCGCAGTTGAAGCAAGGCGGGCGGGTGTGATCAGGCTCTTCGCCGAGTGATTCGGCACCCGAGACGACCGAGCGACGCAGTTTGCAGTTGGGGCACATGAAGTACGGCATGGCTTCAGCGTATCCGGTGAGTTCGGAATCAGTGGTGACGCGAACGTCAGGCCGTGGCGTGTGCTGTGGCTGCGTCGGCCGCTTCGTGTTCGGCGAGCCAGCGTTCCGCGTCAAGCGCGCCCATGCATCCCGACCCTGCGGCGGTGATCGCCTGGCGGTAGGTGTGGTCTTGGACGTCGCCAACCGCAAAGACGCCGGGGATGTTGGTGGCGGTCGATCCCGGCTGTGTGACGAGGTAGCCGCTCTCGTCGTGGTCGAGCTGGTCGACGAAGAGCTTGGTGTTGGGGTCATGGCCGATCGCGACGAAGAACCCGGCAGCTTCAAGATCGAGCGTCTCTCCCGTGTCGGCGTGCTTGACGCGGACACCGGTGACGGCGGTATCGCCGAGGATCTCCTCGACGGTGTACGGCGTCAGGAGTTCGAGCTTCTCGTGGGCCTTGGCGCGCTCGACCATGATCTGCGACGCGCGGAATTCGGAGCGGCGGTTGACGAGCGTGACCTTGGTGCCGAAACGTGTGAGGAAGAGCGCCTCTTCGAATGCCGAGTCGCCACCACCGATGACAACGATCGGCTTGTCGCGGAAGAACGCGCCGTCGCAGGTGGCGCAGGCTGAGACGCCGCGGCCTTGCAGGCGCTGCTCTGATTCGAGACCGAGCCACCGTGCGCTCGCGCCCGTGGCGACGATCACTGTCTTGGCGCGGTACTCGTCCTTTTCAACCCAGACGCGGAAGGGCCGCTCGGAGAAGTCGACCTTGGTGACTTCGTCGGTGACGAACTCGGTGCCGAACCGTTCGGCCTGCCGTCGGAAGTCGGTCATCATCGTCGGGCCCATGACGCCATCGGGGTAGCCCGGGTAGTTCTCGACGTCGCTTGTGATCATCAGCTGGCCGCCCCACGTGACGCCTTCAATGACGAGAGGGTTGAGGCCGGCGCGCGCGCTGTAGAGCGCTGCGGTGTAACCGGCGGGGCCACCGCCGATGATGATCACTTCGCGTACGTCGTCGTGCTGGGTCAATCTGGGCCTCCTGGAAGGTGCGTCGTTCGGGGTGGCTTCACCCTAGTTCAACGACGGGATTGGCGTTGTTATGCCGCGTCGGTCGGACGCATGGGCAGCTCGAGCAGCCCGCCCGTTTCGCCGATCGGATCCGCTGCGTCGACGTCGCCGACGAGCTCGGGTGCAATGAACGGGCGGGTCGAATGATCGAGCGGTTCGATCTCGGGAAGCGGGTCGGTGCCGGCGCCGTGCTCTGGGAACTTGCGTGCCGTGACGAGAACGCGCGACTCGAGTGACCCGACCGCCTCGTTGTAGGCACCAACAGCGGTGTCGAGCGACTTACCGACCTTCGCGAAGTGCTTCGCGAAGACACCGACGCGTTCGTACAGCTCCCGGCCACGCAGCGAGACCTCGCGTGCGCTGGCGGCGACCGTCTCTTGCTGCCAGCCGTACGCAACCGTCTTGAGCAACGCGATGAGCGTGGTGGGGGAGGCGAGGATCACGCCCGTTTCGGCGCCCGCTTCAATCAGTGTCTTGTCGTGATCGACGGCGGCTCGGAAGAACGCCTCGTCGCCGAGAAACATCACGACGAACTCGGGTGACTCGTGTTGCTTCCAGTACGCCTTCTGGCTGAGCTTGGTCACGTGATCGCGCACCTGGCGCGCGTGGCGCTCAAGGTGCTGGCGGCGCACGTCGTCGTCGGTCGCCTCGATGGCGTCGAGGTAGGCGTCGAGCGGCACCTTGGAGTCGATCACGATCTTCTTGCCGCCGGGCAGGCGCACGATCATGTCGGGGCGCTGCAGACGTCCGTCGGCATCGCGCTCGCTCGCCTGCTGGTCGTAGTCGCAGTGTTCAACCATTCCCGCAAGCTCGACGACCCGCTGCAGCTGCATCTCGCCCCACCGGCCGCGGACATGAGGTGCGCGAAGCGCAGTGACGAGGTTGCCTGTTTCGGAGCGAAGCTTCTGCTGCGTCTCGGCGACTGCCTTGAGCTGTTCGCCAATCTGGGAGACCGCTGCGATGCGCTTCTCTTCAAGCGCCTTTGAGCTGACGTCGAAGCGCTCAAGCGTCTCCTTGATCGGCTTCAACTTCATGTCGGTGCTCTCGAGCAGCCGTGCGGTGCTCTTGTCGAGTGCGTCACCGGTTAGCGCCTTGAGATGCTCCTCCCACTGCACTTGCGTGCGCTCGACGAGAGCGAGCTTCTCGGACGCCTGCGCGCGCTCCTGAGTGAGGAGCTGCTCGCGATGGGCGACCTCCTGTGTTGCCTTGGCGATCTCGCCGCGGAGACGCTGCGCTTCGGTGCGAGACCACAGCCATACGGCCAGGGCTCCGGCGACTGCTGCGGCGATTGCAATGAGGGCCATCAACATGGGAGGAGGACCGTACCGCGGGGGTCGGACGGAACACCTGTTCCCGTCGACGTGCGGCCCGCAACTCCAAGAAACCCCTGCAAAGCCGCACAAAAAATCAGCCCCGACGAGTCCGAAGACCTACCGGGGCTGAGTGCCGGATCCAACGAGTCCGAAGACCTACTGGATCCGACGAGAGGGAATCTAGTCGCGCCCGTTGGAGCCGTCAACGGTCGCCACAGCGAAAAAGTCGCAACGAGCGGATATTTCTCATATCGACGGGTGCGAAAGGGGCGAAATCCCGCCCTTTCGGGCCAGGAGGCCGACCGTGCCAGCCCGTACGCTCACTGCATGCACGAGGCTTTTGCGCCCGGCGGGGCACTCGCACGCACGCTCCCAGGTTTCGAATCACGCCCCGAGCAGGCGGCGCTCGCCGACGCGGTCGAGCGGTCGCTTGCGTCGGGTGAGCATCTCATTGCCGAAGCAGGGACGGGAACGGGGAAGAGTCTCGCGTACTTGATCCCGGCGCTCGAGTCCGGCGAGCGCGTCGTGGTCGCGACCGCCACGAAGGCGCTCCAGACGCAGCTCCTGGAATACGACGTCCCGGCCGCCGCACGCGCCCTTGGGCGGAAGGTCAACGTTGAGATCCTGAAAGGCCGTGCCAATTACGTCTGCCGCCGCCAGCTCTCGACGTTCGGCCAGATGCTGCTGCGCGAACCGAAGGACGAAGAGGCATGGGAGGTGATCGAGCCGTGGTTGGAGGAGACGGTTACGGGCGATCGAGCTGAGCTCCCCATCGAGCCATCCGAATCGCTGTGGGCCGAGCTCGCGGTCGGCTCCGATCGCTGCGTCGGTCGCCGCTGCGCCCTGCTCTCGTCCTGCTTTGCCGAGGCGGCGCGCCAGCGCGCATCCGAGGCCGAGCTGGTGGTCGCAAACCACGCGCTGTACTTCGCCGACATCGCCGCCGACGGTGGTGTCCTGCCCGAACACGGCGCGGTGATCTTCGACGAGGCCCACCGCTTGGAGGAGACCGCTGCGACCTGGCTTGGCGGCCGCGTCTCGCGCCACGCCATCCGTCGTCTGACGCTCGACGTCGAGCGCGCGTGCCGCGACGAGAAGCAGCAGGTGCCAGCCCGCGTCCTCGATCGCGTCGAGCTTGCGACCGACCGTTTCCTTGCCGCCGTCACACCCGCGACCGGTCGACGTCGCCTGCGCGAACCACCAATCGAGCTCGTTCGGCCGCTGGTCGAGGCACTCGCCGATCTCAACCATGCGCTCGCAGGTGACGGGGAAGGGTTTGAGACACTCGGGCGTCGCTCGCTCGCGCTTGCCAAGACCGCAGAGGCATGCCTCGACCCAGACACCGAGGGTCGCGTCGTGTGGTCGGAGCCCGACTCCGTCGCGTGGGCGCCGGTCGATGTCGCCACCGAGTTGCGTGATCGCCTGTGGCGTGAAGGGCCCACGGCGATCCTCGTCTCGGCGACGCTCACCACTGGCGCCGACGCCCGTTTCGTGCGGCGGCGGCTGGGACTCGACCAAGCGCGCGAGCTCGTCGTCGGCTCGCCCTTTGACTACCGCACCCAGGCGCTCCTGTATCTCCCGCGGGGAATGCCCGATCCACGCGCCGACGACTTTGGGCCAAAAGTCGCCGAAGAGGTGCGGGCTCTGCTGCAGCTCTCAGAAGGCCGTGCGCTGGTGCTGACATCCAGCTACCGCGCGCTTGGCGAGCTGAAGACTGCGTTGCAAGGCCACGTGCCGTACGAGGTGCTTGTCCAGGGCGAGGCTCCACGTGAGCGGCTGCTTGAGCGGTTCCGTTCGGAGGTCTCATCGGTGCTGCTCGCGACCTCGACGTTCTGGCAGGGTGTCGACATCCCCGGTGAGGCACTATCGCTCCTCGTGATCGACAAGCTGCCCTTCTCGGCTCCCGGCGATCCGCTGTACGAGGCGCGCTGCGAGGCGGTCTCGAAGGAAGGCGGCGACTGGTTTGCCGACTTCGCGCTGCCGATGGCCATGCTGCAGTTGCGTCAGGGATTTGGGCGCTTGATCCGCAGCCATTCCGACCGCGGGGTGGTCGCGATTCTCGACCCTCGTCTGCGCACGAAGGCGTACGGGCGTGCGTTCTTGGCTGCTTTGCCGCATGCGCCAATGGCCGACGAGCGGGTTGCGGTCGCCTCGTTTTTTGGCACGTCGGTTGCGGCGGCGTCGGGCTTCTAACGTCGAGTGATGGGTCGGCGGGTGGTAATCGCGGGTCTCACGACCGTTTTCCTGATCGCGGTCGCGGGCACCTCGGCCTATCTCTTTCTGCGGGGCACGAGCGCGACAGCGAAGGTGGCCAAGGCGATGCACGTCGCAGGGTGCAGCTTCGCGAACTACGCCGAGCAGCAGAGCCTTCCCGACTATCTGACGTTGCCGCCTAACGATCCGGTTCCGTACAACTCGTCGCCGCCAACGAGCGGCCGTCATTTCGTCACGGCGGTGGTGTGGGGTGTCTACGGCCAGCCCGTAAGCGAGTACCAGCTCGTGACGAACCTCGCGCGCGGCGGCATCGCGATCCAGTGGGGGACAGACGTTCCCGCCGCCGAGGTGAAACGGGTGGAGAGCTTCATTCAGCGAAGCGGCACCGCGATGGTCGGGGCACCGAACGCGCTCCTTGGCGACAAGATCGCGTTCACGGCGTGGACGCATCTCGCCACGTGCACGCGATTCGACATTCCAGCAGCCCGGCTCTTCCGCGACACCTTTCGCTTCCATTGACCTGATTCGCCCGGGCTCGACCCAGCTTCGCTCGCGCCCGGGAAGTAACGCGATCGTTTAGCCTTGGTCGTCGGGCCGGGGTGGCGAAATTGGTTAGACGCGCTCGGCTTAAAACCGAGTGCCCATTGGGCATGGGGGTTCGATTCCCTCCCCCGGCATTCAGGAAGGTCGATCTACACTCCGGCTGTGGCCTCCGCCCCGCATTCGGCGCCGTCGCTTGAGTGGGATACACCGCTCTTCCAGCAGGCGCGGACGCAGCTCGAGCGGGCGCTCGCGACGGCCGGGGTGTCTGACTTTGTTGCCGAGCGGCTGCGCAATCCTGAGCGGGCAGTGATCCTCACGCTCCCGGTGCGCATGGACGATGGGACGATCCGCTCGTTCCCCGCGTACAGGGTGCAGCACTCCTCGGTGCTCGGCCCGACAAAGGGTGGCATTCGCTACGACCTCGGTGTCAACCTCGGTGAGTGCGCAGCGCTCGCGATGTGGATGACCTGGAAGTGCGCGTTGCTGCGCCTGCCGTACGGCGGCGCAAAGGGTGGGGTGCGGTGCGATGCGCGCGCACACTCTCAAGGCGAGCTCTCGCGGATCACGCGTCGCTTCGCGAGCGATCTTGCGCCGTTCATTGGCCCGAAACAAGACATTCCGGCGCCTGACATGGCGACGAACGAGCAGACGATGGCGTGGATGATGGACACCTACTCGATGGGGAAGGGGTACGCCGTGCCCGAGATCGTCACGGGCAAGCCAGTGTCAATCGGCGGGTCGGTGTTTCGACACGAGGCGACGGGCGCCGGCGTCGTGATGGTGATCGAGCGCGCCTGCGGGAGGCTTGGCTGGGAGCTCCCCGGACAACGCTGCGTCGTCCAGGGCTTTGGCAACGTCGGCGGGATCGCGGCGACCGAGCTGTACGACAAGCAGGCGACCGTGGTGGGTGTCTCCGATATCTCGGGCGGCTTGCATGACCCCAACGGCCTCGACGTCCCAACACTCCACGCCTACGTCGCCGAACACGGTTCGCTTGAGGGGTACGACGGCGCGCAACGGATCTCGAACGCGGAGCTGCTCGAGCTCGACTGCGACATCCTTGTGCTCGCTGCGCGTGAGGATCAGGTCACCGGCGAGAACGCTGGGAGCCTCCGCTGCAAGCTTGTTGTCGAGGGCGCGAACGGGCCGACATCGCCCGCCGCCGATGCGATTCTCGCTGAGCGCGGCATTCCGATCCTCCCGGACGTTTTGACGAACGCGGGCGGGGTGACTGTGTCGTACTTCGAGTGGGTGCAGGATCTCAGCCGCTTCTTCTGGGACCGTGATGAGATCCGCAATCGGCTTGCCGAGAAGCTCGGTGACGCGTTCGATCGGGTGTGGGAGCTCGCCGAAGAACGGTCGACGACGCTGCGCGATGCGGCGTTGATAGCCGGCATTCGTGAGGTCGCCGCAGCGCTTGAAGCGCGCGGAATCTATCCATAGGTCACGATATGCCGGTGAGTATCGAACAGCAGGTGCGCGAGGCGATGGTTTCTGACCCGCTCTCGCTCGACGTCAACGACTCCGCTCAGGCAGCGGGAGAGGCGCTCATGCGCCCCGAGGTGCGCGCCGTCCTCGTGTGTGACGACGGCCGACTGGTGGGGATCGTGACGCGCAAGACGCTCGTCCGCGAGGTCGTCGCTGCGGGCCTTGATCCGGCAACGACGCTGCTGCGCGCGATCGCCGAGACGCCGAACACGACCGTCGAGGCAGCGATGCCGCTCGCCGATGCGTACGCGTTGCTTGAGGAAGCCGACCTGCCGCGGGTTCCTGTCATCGAGCACGGCGTGCTTGTCGGAGTTCTTTCCCGCGCGGTTGTTCAGCGTCGGCTGTCCGAAGACAGCCCCACCGAACCCGACGAGATCTAAGCTCGCGCCGCTTAGGCGGCGGCGCGGTTGAGC
>CAIWTI010000032.1 GCA_903915545.1 uncultured Actinomycetes bacterium
AGAATAGTCCGATGCTCGGTTCTGTCCTTACTGCGATCATCACGCCGTTCAAGGCAGATGGATCGATCGATTACGACGCGTTTTCCGACCTCTGCGCGTGGCTCGTCGACAACGGATCCGACGGTGTCGTCGTTGCCGGAACGACCGGTGAGTGCCCGACACTGCTCGATCCCGAGCGCGTAGAACTCGTCCGTGTCGCGAAGGATCGCATCGGTGATCGCGCGTCGGTTGTTGCGGGCACCGGAACGAATGCGACAGCAGACTCGATTCAGATCACCGAGATGGCGCACGAGGCCGGGGCGGACGCCTTCCTCGTCGTCACGCCCTATTACAACAAGCCTCCTCAGCGGGGCATCGTCGCGCACTTTGCTGCTGTGGCAGCCTGTACCGATCGTCCAGTAATCGCCTACAACATCCCCGGTCGCGTGGTCGTGAACGTTGAATCCGCGACGATGACGGAGCTCGCGAAGATCGAGAACCTCACCGCGGTGAAGCAGGCAAACGACGACATCGAGCAGGCGAAGCACATCGTGTCGCTCGGCCTCGACCTCTACGCGGGTGACGACAACCTCGTGCAGCCGTTCTTGGAGATTGGCGGCAAGGGCGGCATCTGCGTTCACACTCACGTTGTCGGACCGCAGGTCGCCGCGCAGGTCGCGGCGATGCGCGCAGGCGATATCGATGCGGCCCGTGCGATCGATCGTGATCTCGCACCCGCGTACGACCTCCTGAAGATCTCCACGAATCCGATCTCGATCAAGGCCGCCGTAGAGCTGCTGGGCCACCGCACAGGCGGGTTCCGCCTGCCGCTCGTGCCGCCGACCGATGACGAGCTTGCAGCAGTCCATGGGTGCCTTGAGCGCCTCGGTCTGCTTGCCTCATCCTGAGCGACTCGGCCATCGGCCGTATGCTTGACAGATGACTGACGACGTCGTCCGCATCATTCCGCTCGGCGGCCTCGGAGAGGTCGGCAAGAACATGACCGTCTTCGAGACCGGTGGCGAGATCATCGTGATCGACGCCGGCATCGCATTTCCGCGCGACGAACATCTCGGCGTCGACCTAATCCTTCCTGACTTTGGCTACCTCGAGGGCAAGGAAGTGCGCGCCGTCATCCTCACCCACGCGCACGAGGATCATGTCGGCGGCCTTCCGTACTTGCTGCGCGAGATTCGCGTACAAGAGGTGTGGGCGACCCGCCTCACCCTGGCGCTTGTGCAGTCGAAGCTCGATGAGCACGGGCTTCTGCGCGCCGCTGAGCTCAAAGAGGCGAACCCGGAGGGTGCACCGATCCACCTTGGCCCGTTCACGCTCGAGTTCATCCGAATGTCCCACTCGGTGCCGGACGCCGTTGGCGTCGCGATTGAGACGAAGGCCGGCCGGATGTTCCACACGGGCGACTGGAAACTTGATTTCACGCCGGTTGATGGTCTCAAGACCGACGTCGGCCGTCTTGCCGATCTTGGCAACCGCGGTGTTGATCTGCTGCTTGGCGACTCGACGAACGCTGAGCGCCCGGGCTACACGCGTTCAGAGCGCGTCGTCGGTGAGACCTTCCGTCAGTTGATTCCGCAGTTGACCGGTCGCGTGCTGATCTCGTCGTTCGCTTCGAACATTCACCGCATGCAGCAGGCAATCGACGTTGCTGTCGATGAGGGTCGGCGCGTTGCGATTGTTGGGCGCTCGATGCGCAAGAACCTGAACATCGCGCGCAGTCTCGGCTACATCACGGCGCCCGACGACGTGTTCGTCAAGCCGGGCGATCTCGACACCGTGCCTCCCGAGGATCAGATGATCATCTGCACCGGTTCGCAGGGCGAGCCGCTATCAGCCCTCACACGCATTGCGTACAACGATCACCCGTCGATCACGGTTGAGCGTGGCGACACGGTGATCATTTCCGCGCGCCCGGTTCCCGGCAACGAATTGCGCGTTCACGATTCGATCAACCGGCTGACGCGCAGCGGCGCCCAGGTGTTGCACGAGGAGAACGCGTCAGTTCACGTCTCCGGACATGCGTGCTCCGAGGAGATGCGCACGCTCATCGGCCTGGTACGTCCGAAGGCCGTGATGCCGATCCACGGCGAATACCGCATGCAAGCGGCCCACGCTCGGATCGCACGCGAAGCGGGCGTGCCCGCGAACGCGATCGTGATCGCCGAGAACGGGGACGTCGTCGAGCTGTCAAAGAACGGCGTCCACTTGGGCGAACGGGTCGAGTCGGGCGTCACCTACGTCGATGGGCTCGGTGTCGGCGACATCTCGGACGTTGCGCTTCGCGATCGTCGACACCTCTCCGAAGACGGCGTGTTGATCATCGTTGCCACGCTCTCCGACGGTGCGATATCGCCGCCTGAAGTGATTTCACGGGGCTTCGCTGAGTCCGAGGTGCTTCTCGCAGACATGCGCGAAGAGGCGCACGAGATTGTCCGTGGCTTGCTTGACGACGACGTTCGTGAAATCAAGCTGATCCAGGAGCACCTCCACGACGGCATTGGCCAGCTTGTCTACGACCGCACCCGGCGCAGGCCGATGATCCTGCCCGTGGTGGTCGAGGTTTGAGCTCGGTCGACACGCACCCCGAGTGGGCAGAGGCAATTGCAGGGCACGCCTCAAACGACGCCACTGCGCGTCGGCTGATCTCGCAGCTGATCGCGGTCGAAACGTCCGCACTTGCGTTCTGTCGTCTGCTTGAGCGGTGGGCGAAGGGTGAGGCCGATCCGTCGACGCCCGGCCGACGTGAGGCAGCGCTGCGCCACGCGGCTGACCGGATCGAGACGGCATTGACGGGACTCGAAACACCGCTTGGTACCTACCTGCTTGAGCTTGAACCCGAAGAGGCCGAAGGTCGGTCGTGGTTCGGGGAGCCAGGCCCGGCGGAGCTCGTCGATTGGGCACCCGTCTTGCAGCGCGCTGGCGTCCACGCCTCACCCCACCGCGTGGCGAGTGCCTATCTCGAACTTGCAGTGCTCGTGCGCGCTCTAGAGGGGCTTTCCGCATCGGTGCGCTGGGACGCTGGGCCTGACCGCGGTTCGCTCTGGGCCGGTCTCTTTGATCTGCGCGAAAACCTGATCGGCAGCGCACTCGAAGAACTGCGCGCGCTCGCCTCGTAGGCGCATGAGCATCGCGCTGACGGTCGTTGGTTCGATCAACCTCGACCTCGTGTTGCGGCTTGAGCATCTCCCGCGACCGGGTGAAACGGTGAGTGGGGGAGTGCTCTCGCGCTTCCCGGGCGGGAAGGGTGCGAACCAAGCCGTTGCCGCAGCCAAGCTCGGCGCAGATGTGCGCATGGTGGGCGCGGTCGGGGAGGACGGCTTCGCCGAAGAGGCGCTTGTCGGCCTTCACGCGGCCGGAGTAGAGCTCGACCTGGTGCGCGTGGGGACGACCGGCGTCGCGATGATCTATGTCGACGCGGCGGGCGAGACGGAGATAGCCGTCGCTCCAGGTGCCAACGCAGAGGTAACGCCACAGGCCGTGAGCGGCGCAGTCTTGTGCCAGCTAGAGGTGCCTGATGCGGTCGTTCGGGAGGCTGCGCGCGCCGCCAGCTTCTTCGCCCTGAACGCGGCTCCCGCACGGCCGATCGACGTCGTCCCCGACCTGCTCGTTGTCAATCGGTTGGAGCATGAGGTCGTCTCGACCGGGAAACTCGTAGCGGTGACCTACGGCGAGGAAGGGGCAGCGTTGTTCGCGGACGGTCGCGAGATCGCTCGAGCACGGCCGCCAGCGGTGACTGTGGTTGATGGAACGGCTGCCGGTGATGCGTTTACGGCGTGCCTTGTCGTGTCACTACTCGAGGGACGCGAGTACCAGCAGGCGCTACAGCGAGCGTGCGCCGCGGGCGCGCTCGCTGCGACACGGCTGGGGGCGCAACCTTCGCTCCCAACGGCAGCAGAGGTCGACGCCATACTTTCAGCATGACTCCGACGCGCATCATTCTCGACTGCGATCCTGGGCACGACGACGCGATCGCGCTTCTCCTGGCACTCGCCTCGCCCGAGGTTGACCTCCTCGGAGTGACGACGGTCTCTGGAAACCACACCGTCGAGCGCACCACCGCAAACGCGCTCCGGCTCTTGGAGTTCCTCGGGCGGACAGACGTGCCCGTCGCCGCGGGTGCGACGGGGCCGCTCGTGCGCCCTCGTGTGATTGCCGAGTACGTCCACGGCGTCACAGGCATGGATGGCCCCGACCTGCCGCCGCCTGCCGGCTCGCCGATCGACCGTCACGCCGTGACCTACCTCGCCGACACGATTCGCGAGCACGCTGGCGAGGTGACGCTCGTTCCGACGGGGCCCCTGACGAACATCGCGCTGCTCCTTGCGATGTACCCCGACGCTCGGCCTGAGCGCATCGTCCTCATGGGCGGTGCAATCGGCGAGGGAAATCGCTCACCGGCGGCGGAGTTCAACATTTGGGCCGACCCGGAGGCTGCGCGGTGCGTCTTCGAGAGCGGCATCGAAACCACGATGATCGGCCTCGACGTCACGCACCAGGCACTCGTCACGCGTGCGCACGCTGAGCGACTGCGCGTCGCCGGGCGCGTGGGGAAGGTCGTGGCAGAGCTGCTCGACTTCTACTTGCGGTTCCACGAGGTGCGTTGGCCCGAGCTGGGAGGCTCACCGATGCACGACCCGGTCGCGGTGCTCGAGGTTATTCGCCCAGACCTGCTTGACGTCCGTCCGGCGCGCATTGACATCGACTGCGGCTGGGAGCAAGGGCGCGGTCGAACCAACGTCGATTACCGCGAGCGCGAGGACGGGCTGCCTCCGAACAACCGTGTCGCCGTCGGCATCGATGCCGATGCGTTCGCCGAGTTACTGATCGAACGCATTACCTCGCTCGGATAGATCTCGCCGACG
>CAIWTI010000033.1 GCA_903915545.1 uncultured Actinomycetes bacterium
CCACGTCGCGCTGGAACGGCGCCTGATCGTTCTTCGGATCGGTGTAGCGCAGGAAGTACCAAGACGAATCGACGAAGGTGTCCATCGTGTCGGTCTCGCGGCGTCCCGGCCCGCCGCACGACGGGCAGGTCGTTGCGACCCAATCCTCGGCGGCCGCAAGCGGCGACTTCCCCTTCGGCACGTAATCCTCGATCTCAGGCAGCAGCACCGGCAGCTCCGACTCGGGCACCGGCACCACACCGCAGCTCTCGCAGTGCACGATCGGAATCGGGCAGCCCCAGTACCGCTGACGTGAGAGCAGCCAGTCGCGCAGCCGGAAGTTGATGGTCTGCTTGCCGAGGCCGCGATCTTCGAGCGCCGCGACGATCTTCGTCTTCGCGTCCGGTGACGACAGCCCGTCGAAGGCGCCCGAATTGACGAGGACGTCGGTGGCCGAACTCGACACGTACGCGACACCGTCGGCAACCTCGCCATCAGCTGGGCGGATGACATGGGTGATGTCGAGGCCGAACTTCTCGGCGAAGGCGTAGTCGCGATCGTCGTGCGCGGGCACAGCCATGATCGCGCCGGTGCCGTAATCCATCAGCACGTAGTCGGCGACCCAGATCGGGATCTTCGCGCCATTGACCGGATTGATCGCGTAGAAGCCGGTGAAGACGCCCGTCTTATCCTCGTTGGCCGCGCGCTCCTCGCTCTTCTTCGCAGCCGCATGGCGCGCGTAGGTGCGGATCTCGTCGGCGTTTTCTGACTGCGCGGCAAAGCGCTCAACCAGCGGATGCTCAGGAGCGACCACGAAGAACGTGGCACCAAACAGCGTGTCGGGGCGCGTTGTGAACACCGGCACGTCTTCGTCGAACTCCTCGATGCGGAACAAGATCTCGCCACCCTCCGAGCGGCCGATCCAGTTGCGCTGCATCGTGAGCACGCGCTCAGGCCACGACTCGAGCAGCGCCATGTCGTCAAGCAGACGATCGGCGTAGTCGGTGATCTTGAACATCCACTGCTCGAGGTTGCGCGTCTCGACCTCGGTGCCGCAGCGCTCACACCGCCCCTCAACAACCTGCTCGTTCGCGAGGACCGTCTGATCCTTCGGGCACCACTTCACCGGTGCCTGCTTGCGATAGGCCAGGCCCATGTCGTAGAGCTTCAGGAAGAGCCACTGTGTCCACCGGTAGTACTCGGGCTCGTGCGTCCCGACCTCGCGTGTCCAGTCGATCGACCAGCCCATGCGCTTGATCTGACGGCGGATGGCGGCGATGTTGCGGTTCGTGACCTCGCGCGGATGGCCGCCGTCGCGGATCGCCGCGTTCTCGGCAGGCAGTCCGAATGCGTCGTACCCCATCGGGCGCAGGACGGACCAGCCGGTGCGCCGCCGATGGTGCGAGACAACGTCGCCAAGCGTGTAGTTCAGGACATGCCCCATGTGAAGCTCGCCCGAGGGATACGGGAGCATCTCGAGGACGTAGGCCTTCCGTGTCTGGTCGTGCGCAGGGTCGGCAGGGTTCGGCGTGACGTAGGCATCAGCCTCGTCCCAAACCTCCTGCCACTTGCGCTCGATTGCCTGCGGCTCGTACGCGTCCATGTCCCGTTGCATTGTCAGCGAATCCCTTGTGTCGTCGATCCCGAGAAACGAAAAAGCCTCTCAAACTGCGAGAGGCTCGTCAGCAGATCCTGCCCAGTTTCCGAGTGTAGCGAGGCCTCTTCGGTCGGGTGAAACGCCCCGTGCAGGCAGAATCGCGATGTGAGCCGTGCCGAAGTCCTCTCGCTCTTCCCCGAGACCACCGCATCGGTGGACGGTCGACTGACGATCGGCGGCGTTCGCGCGTCAGAACTCGCGGCAACGTATGGCACTCCGCTACTCGTCTACGACGAAGCAACGATTCGGTCGAGCGCGCGCGCCTACCGCGCAGCTGCACCCAACGTCCACGTCCATTTTGGCTCGAAGGCCTTTCCGAACATCGAGGTGCTCCGCATCCTCCGAGAGGAGGGAATCGGGGCCGACGTCGCGTCGCTTGGCGAGCTCGCGTTTGCCCAACGAGCGGGCTATGCAGGCGCCGAGATCATCGTCCACGGCAACAACAAGTCCGACGCTGAGCTCGCTGCCGCAGCGGCGTCAGGGGCGCTCGTCGCGATCGATTCCCTCGAGGAGCTTGACCGCGCGAAGGCCGCAGGCATTGAGCGGGCGATTCTGCGGATCACGCCGGGTATCGACGCCGACACTCACGAGGCGATCAAGACCGCACACCACGGATCGAAGTTCGGTGTGCCGCCGGAGGTTGCACTTGAGGCGATCCGTCGCGCGCCGTGGCTTGAAGGGCTCCATACGCACATCGGGTCGCAGCTCTTCGACGCGGGAGCAGCCTTGATGACCGCCGACTGGATCGCGGCGTTCGCGGCACGAGCCCGCACGGAGACTGGTTGGACCCCACGGACGATCGACATCGGCGGCGGCCTGGGCGTTGCGACCGCACCAGAAGATCCGCGGCCGTCGATCCACGAGTTCGTCGGTGCCGTTGCCGCGGAGCTCGAACGGGCCTGGGCAGAGCACGACCTGCCGGCGGTCGCCGTGATGATGGAGCCAGGTCGGTCGCTCGTGGGTCGCGCCGGCGTGACGCTCTATTCCGTTGGAACGGTCAAGCAGGCAGCCGACGGAACGACGTACGTGGCCGTCGACGGCGGCATGTCGGACAACCCGCGTCGAGCGCTGTACCAAGCGCGGTACACCGCGGTGCTCGCCGATCGGCTCGATGAGGAAGAGGCTGGTCGGTTCACCGTCGCAGGCAAGCACTGCGAGTCGGGCGACGTGCTGATCGACCGGGTCGAGCTTCCAGAGCCTCGTCGCGGCGACGTGCTTGCAGTTCCGGCGACCGGCGCGTACACGCTCTCGATGTCGTCGAACTACAACGCGCTCCTCCGCCCCGCCGCAGTGCTGGTTGCCGACGGTCACGCTCGGCTGATTCGTCGGCGCGAGACGCTCGACGATCTGTTCGCGCTCGAATCCTAGAATCGATCTAAGCGGCGATCTACGGCGCATTCGCGGCGCAGATCGCTTTTGGGGACTGTCCCCAGGACATGGCGGTTAGGGCCGCGCCGCGCGACGGAGAGCCGCGCGGGGCGCCAACCGCATACCGCTACAGATCTCGGGCTCGGCGGCCGAACCGAGGCACTCTAGAGCGCTCAAACACACGGCTCACGACGTCTGCAATTAGCGGCGGTTCTACGGAGTCAAATACGCGTTCGCATTGAACTTCCGGACATCGCGATCACGATCCCGGTGAACGCGAAATAGAGGCGCTACGGAGCACCCCGACAGCGAAAACCTCTAGCCAATCCCCGCCAAATTGCCGCGCCTAAGAACTAATGGCGCTCGGCCATCTGCGACGGGACTTTGACGCTCCCCGCGGGCGACTTGATGAGCGTCGCGATCAGGCCCTTTTCGAGCAGCGCCTTCTCCTTGGCCGTCAGCCGGGAGTCCGGGTGAACCATTCGGTAGAACCACGGCGGCATCGCACCTGACTGAATGTCACCGAGAGCCATGCCGACAAGCGGTTGCGGCTTGTTCCACTCGGTGAAGTTGAGATGCTTGCGCCCCTCCACCACATCGCGCTGAACGAGCCACGACACCGGCGCGATGTTCGAGTACCACGGCCACGTGGTGACGTTCGAGTGGCAGGAAAAGCAGGCGCGCTCGGCGAGCTTCTGCGTCACCGGCGAATCCCACTTCGGCTGCACGTTCAGCGCCGGATTGAGGTGCGACCGGCCAAAGGGAACGACCTGTGCTGCGACAAAGAGCGCTGCCCCGAGAGCAACAAGGGCGATAAGCGCTTTCTTGATCACGCTTCCACCCTGCCGACGGCACGCAGGCAGGGGCCACCGTAGTTTCCCCGATAGGGTTTAGGTAAATTACGGAAAAACCTATGTTTGTATCAGAACGCACTATAGATTCGATGCGGCTCGATTGCAACACCTGACACAAGATTTTTCGACGGCGACCTCGCGCCGCGCTCGGAGCCAGCCCCAGTGAGAAAAGGCCGTGGAGCTAAGCGGCGTTCGCGGGGCGTACGAGGCGAGCGGGACGCGGCAACTGCGCCTCGTTCACATGCGGGTTCCAGGGCTCGGTGAGCGGCGCGGCGCCGAACGACCGCTCGACCTGCGCAACGGGCGGCGTGTCATAGAGCGTCGTGCGCTGTCGAGGAATACGACCCGCGCTCTTGATCAACGCTTCCATCTGCTCGGGAGCAAGTTCCTGCCCCCACTCCGACCCGGCCGCGCGCGAGATCGACTCGTTCATCAGCGTGCCGCCGAGGTCGTTGACCCCAGCGCGAAGCGCCTGCTTGACCCCTTCGGGCCCAGCCTTCACCCACGAGACTTGGACGTTGTCGATCTGCCCGTGCAGGGCTAGCCGGCCGACTGCGTGCATAAGCAGCATCTCGCCAAACGTCGGGCCGCTGCGAGCGCGACCCTTGAGGTACATCGGCGCCTCCATGTGCACGAAGGGCAGCGGGACGAACTCGGTGAACCCGCCCGTGCGCTTCTGCAGGTCGCGAACGCGGACGAGATGGCGCGCCCAGGCTTCAGGCCCTTCGACATGCCCGTACATGATCGTGTTGTTCGAGCGAAGGCCCACCGAGTGCGCGGCTTCATGCACCTCGAGCCACTGGGCAGTGTTGATCTTGTCGGGGCAGATCAGCGCCCGAATGTCGTCATCGAGCACTTCCGCTGCGGTGCCCGGAAGTGAGGCGAGACCCTCGTCGCGCAACCGCGCCAGGTAGTCAGGCAACGACACGCCGAGCGTTGCCGCCCCTTGCCAGATCTCAAGCGCGCTGAACGCATGGACGTGGATGTCTGGGACGGCATCCTTGATCGCTCGCACAACCGATGCGTAGTAGTCGCCGTCGAACGAAGGATGGATCCCGCCCTGGAGACACACCTCCGTTGCACCGCGGTCACACGCCTCTTCAACGCGTCGCACGATCTCCTCATGCGGAACAAGGAACGGCTCCCCGCGTAGATTCGCGGCCAGCTTCCCCTTCGAGAATGCGCAGAACCCGCACTTGAAGTAACAGACGTTCGTGTACTGGATGTTGCGCGTCACGATGTAGGTGACCACGTCACCGTTCATCTCGCGGCGCAGACGATCGGCGGCGGCAAAGATCCTGTCGCGCTCCTCACCGCGGGCGCGGAAGAGCCGCACAATCTCGTCTTCGCCAAGTTCGTCGCTCGTGTCGATCGGAAGCGCGTCCTTCGGAACGACAAACGGGATTGCGCCCGGCTCGCCCGGCGCCCAGCCATCCTCGCGCGCAAGGCCAAGCGAGTCGGCAATCCGCAGCGCGTTCGGGAGCACGACCGGGTCGATCCACTCCGAGTCGAGGAAGTCGGGATAGACGGTGAGGCGCGGTACGAGCTCGAAGCCGCGGCTCCGGGTTGCCTCGCGGAGCAGATCGACCTCAGGCCATGGTGCCTCGGGGTTCACATGGTCGACGGTGACGGGTGAGACGCCACCCCAGTCGTCGATGCCCGCGTCGAGCAGTTGCGCGAAGTCGTCCGTGAGATTCGGCGGGGCCTGCAGCGCGATCCGCGCCGGCAGGATGATCCGGGCAACCGCGATCGTCCACAGCAGCTCCTCAAGCGGGGGCTCGGCAGCGGCGGCCATTTTTGTCCCTTCCTTCGCACGGAAGTTTTGAACGATCACCTCTTGCACATGGGGGCCTGCTGCCGCGATCTGCTCGAGTGCTTCGATGCGCTCGGCGCGCGTTTCGCCGATGCCGATCAAGATCCCCGTCGTAAACGGCACCCGAGCCTCACCCGCAAGCCGCAAGGTCTCGAAGCGCGCCTCGGGAAGCTTGTCGGGCGAGCCAAAATGGGGGCCGCCCCGCTCCGACAGCCGAGGCGAGCTCGTCTCGACCATCAGCCCCATCGATGCGGCGACGGGACGGAGCAGCGCGAAATCTTCGGACGTGAGCACGCCCGGATTGATGTGCGGTAGCAGGCTTGTCTCCTCGAGCACCGCCTTCGCGGCACGTGCGAGATACTCGATCGTCGTCGCGCACCCAAGCTCGGCAAGCTCGTCGCGCGCCGCGGCGTACCGCAGCTCCGGCTTGTCACCGAGCGTGAAGAGGGCCTCGCGGCAGCCCGCAGCTTCGCCTGCCCGCGCGACCTCGAGCACCTCGTCGATCGTCATGAACGCGCGCTCTCCGCGACGCGGCGGATGCGCGAACGTGCAGTAGTGGCAGACGTCTCGACAGAGCTTTGTCAGCGGAATGAAGACCTTCGGGCTGTAGGTGATCAGCCGACCGCGTTGAGCATCGCGAATCGCCCGCGCCTCGGACA
>CAIWTI010000034.1 GCA_903915545.1 uncultured Actinomycetes bacterium
CCTTCGCCGAGACAGCAGGAGTGGCGGTAGCGGCCACCGTGTCGGGTTGGGCGCTTGGGGCCGCCGCAACCTACGCGATCGCGCGGTCAGCTGGGTCGCCCGGCATCGCGATGGTGGAGCACGGCGTGGTCTCGACGTCAGGCGTGGAAGTAGCGGCGCTTGCCGCGGCGGCGTCTGCCCTCCTCTTGTACGGCGCGGTGCGCGCCCGTCCCGTTCAGCTGGGGCGACTCGCGGTAACACCGCTTGACGTCGCTGCACTCGCGGCTGCGGGCATCGTCGCTGCAGGTTGGGCACGTGGCTCCGTCAACCCATCCGCGCTCAGCCAAGGGCATGGGACAAGCGGCTTTGTGCTGCTCCTGCCGGCGCTTGTCACCTTCGCGGCAGCGATCCTGGCGGCGCGTCTCCTCGTTCCGACACTCCGCGCGCTCGGTCGGCTCGGGCGTCGGGGGCCGCTGCCTCTCCGCCTCGCGTCGTTGTCGCTCGCGCGCCATCCGGGACAGGCGACGGTGGCGGCCACGTTCCTTGTGGCGAGCATCGGGCTCGCGCTATTTGCCGCGGTGTACCGCTCGACGCTCCTCACGGGACAGACGGACGAGGCGACGTACGCCGTACCCGCCCCGTACGTTGCGGCGGAGGATCTCTCGCAGCTCGTCCCGGTGCGCCACATGTGGCGCGGTCCCGCGACGCAGATCCTCCGCGAAAGCGGGAACGTGCCTGCTGGGGTGTCCTTCGGCTTTCTCGGCGTCCCCGCCACGGCATTGCCCGCGACCGGCGGCTGGCGTCGCGACTTCGCATCCTCCTCCCTGAGCGCGCTCGCACAGGCGATCGCCCCGACCGCGCCGACAGCGCTCGTCACCGCTGATCTACCGAACGGTAAGCGCTTCGTGCTCCCAGCGAGCGCGACGGGCAATCTCGTCGGTGTGCGAGCGTTCTTTCGCTCTGAGCTCGGAGACATCGTCGGCGTCCCCCTCGGCACGGTACGGCCCGGAGCTCCGACCGTGCTTAGCGGTGCGATTCCCTACCCGCACGCGCATCTTGTGTCGCTTGAGCTCGACATCGTGAACAGCGGTCGCATCACCGCGAACGCCGGAACGGGGCTGCAGCCAGCCGCCCGCGGGTCGCTCCGGCTGGGAACACCGACGGTCGATGGCACCCCGCTGCCCCAGCTCTTCGCGAGCTGGATCGGCACGGGCGGTGCTGCGCCACAGCCCGATGGCACGCTCCGCTACTCCCTCACCCCTGATCTGATCGCCCGCTTCCGCCCAAGCCAGACAACCGATGGGCTCCCGCTTCCTGTCCTCGTCACCCCTGGCGTCGCTGCGGCCGCAGGACCCGATGGGATCGTGCCGCTCGTGATCGAAGGCGAAACGATCCCAGCGCACGTCGCTGGTGTCATTCAGCGCTTCCCGTCAATCGTTGGCGAGGCCGTGATCGCCGATCGCGAAACAGCGGCGGCGATTCTCGACACACGCTCTCCCGGCCTCGGGACGACGAATGAGCTGTGGGCGCAAACGCTCCGCGGCCCGGCGCCATCAACGCTCACCGTGACAACTCGTGCCTCCGTCCTCGCCGACCTGCGGTCCGATCCGCTCGCCCGTGGCGCGCTCCTCACGTTGGCCGCCACCTCACTCCTCGCACTCGCGCTGGCGCTCGTCGGCCTCCTGCTCGGAGTCGTAGCCGATCAACGCGACGACCAAGGCGAACTGTTCGACCTCGAGGCCCAAGGCGCAAGCCCGGCCACGCTGCGAACGCACCTCCGCCTACGAGCACTGCTCGTCGCGCTCTTTGGTGTGATCGGCGGCATCGCCACTGGGGCGGTGTTATCGGCGCTCGTACTCTCCCTTGTCACCGTGACGGCGAGCTCGGCGGCCCCAGAGCCGCCGCTGCGCTTGATGTTCGACCCAACGCTCCTCGTCGCCGCAGCGCTCGGCTACGTCGTCCTCGCCGTACTCCTCGTCATCAGCGCCACGACCTTCGCGAACAGGAACCCATCGCGCGCTGCCGAGGCCGCCGCGTGAGCGCGATCGACGTCCGCGACGTGTTCCGCGTGCACTCAACACCGGAGGGCGACGCAGCGGCGCTCCAAGGACTCTCATTCGCGGTGGCCGAAGGCGAAGTGGTCACGGTCCTTGGCCCGAGTGGGGCCGGCAAATCAACGTTGCTTCGCCTGCTCGCGGGTGTTGAGAGCCCCTCGTCGGGAACAGTGCGGGTCTTCGGCGAGAGCATCGCCAAGCTCGACGGCCGACGGCTTGCCGACTACCGGGCCCGCACGCTCGGCTACCTCGATCAGCGGTATGCCCGGGCACTCGCACCCGAGCTCTCGGCGCGAGAGGCGATCGCGCTGCAGCTCGGACTGCGTGGGGCAAGCCTCGCGGAACGTCGACTGCGGGCTGACGAGTTGCTTGAGCGTGTGGGACTCGTCGCTCGCGGCAATCACCGACCAAGCGAGCTCTCGGGTGGCGAGCGGCAGCGTGTTGCGTTGTGTGCGGCTCTTGCCCATCGCCCGCGTCTCTTCCTCGCCGATGAGCCGACAGGCGAGCTCGACTCCAACAACGCAGACAAGGTGTACGTCCTCATCGGTGAGCTTGCCCGCGAACACGGGTGCACCACGGTGATCGTGAGCCACGACCCGGAGTCGACGCGGATCGCCGACCGAATCGTTCGGATTCGCGATGGGCGCGTCTCCGAAGAGTGGGGTCGGGACACCGGATCCTCCGACACGATCGTGATTGGCCGCGGCGGGTGGCTGCGGCTGCCCGAGGAACTGCTCCTGCGCGCTGGGATCGGTGACCGCGCCGTCGCACGCTTGAGCGACGGGCACCTTGTCGTGGAACCCGTTGCCGGATCTGCTCCCACTGCCGAGCCGCCGGCAGCAGGCGACCCAGCACGCACGCGCCTCGCCGCCGAGCCGACTCGATGCGAGCCGGTTGCCGTCGTCGAGCAGCTCGAGAAGACTCATGGCGCCACCCCAGTGCTCCGCGGGCTCTCAGCATCGTTCGCACCTGGCCTGATGCACGTCGTGACAGGCCCGTCAGGCTCCGGCAAGACGACGCTCCTGCACATCTTGGCGGGACTCGAGCTCGCCGACCGCGGTCGGGTCGAGGTCGTTGGTGAGAATCTCACGCCACTGAGCCGTCCTGCGCGCGCCGCTATCCGTCGCCACTCGATCGCCTACGTCGCCCAAGACGGAGGGTTGGTACCCCACCTCTCTGCAGTCGAGAATGTCGAGCTCGGACTCGCGATTCGGGGGATCGCACGTCAGCCCGGCGAATCGCATCGCGCACTCGAGCTCGTCGGACTGGCAGATCGTGCGTCGCAACGCGTCGAGCGCCTCTCCCACGGAGAGCGCGCGCGTGTCGCAATCGCCCGTGCCGTCGCCGCCCGTCCGGTGCTCCTCCTTGCTGATGAGCCAACCGCGCGGTTGGATGTAGCGAACGCCGTTTCTGTCGCCGGCCTCCTGGCACGCCTCGCACGCGAGACCGGCGCCGCGGTGATCTGCGCAACCCACGATCCGCTCGTTGTCGAGCAAGCCGACCACGAGCTGCACCTCGGCTAGCGCTTCCAGAACTCTTTAAACACCGGGGCTACACTGCGTGCCATGTCCGTGCGCCTCCTACTCATCGCAGCAATCGCCGCGATAGCCAGCACCGCCTTCGTCGGCGGCGCCTCGGCAGCGCTCACACCGCGCGAGGAGACGTGGACGACGAAGGTTGTGACGATCTACAACCGGATGCAGAGCGACGTTGCGACGCTCAACAAGCAGTTCGCGCAAAGCGACATCTTCGTCCGCGCGAGCGCAACGCAACAGTCGAACATCAAGACGCTCTACGACCTCACACTCTGCGCAAGGAAGTTCCAGGCGGCAGGGTCGGCGCCAACCGATCGGCTCGTGAAAGCAGGCAAGGCTCTCACGGCCGCGTGCACCGCGTTCTCGCTGGGCGCCCACGAGATCGCCAAAGGCATCGGCCTAGGCACGAAGGACGTTACGGCCGGCAAGTCATTGAGCGCGGACGCCACGACCCTGCTGAAGAAGGGAATCGCCGACGTTGGTGCTGGCAAGACCTCGCTTGCGGCACTGCGGACGCTGCTCGTGAAGGTCAGCGGCCAGTCGGCCTTTAGCGCGTAACCGCGCTCAGCACGCCCACGACCTCGCCGAGGCTGGAGCGTAGCGGCACCTCACGGAACTCATCGATCCCAAGGATCGCCCCGATCGCTGGCCGTACGGCACGCATTGCGCCATCCTCGACCTTCACCGCGAGGCCCCGGCCATCGGGGGTAATGACGCAAAACAGCGCCTCAGCACCACGCTTTGCGAGCCAACCTGGACGCAGCTGCATGAGCAACGTGTCGTCGACGTCGGTTCCACCGACGAGGTCGGGCCGAGCGATCATCGCTTTGCGTGCGCGTATGGGCGTGCGCGTGAACAGCTCAGCGGCGGCGCTCACTGTCGTCTCGAACGTCGGCACACCACAGCCGTCGGTTGCAGCGGGCTCTCGCGCGATGACCTCCGCAATTCGGCGTTGCAGCGGGTGCGTAGCTTTGCTGTAGCCAGCAAACGCCCAGCCATTGGCGCTGCAGGCAGCCAACATCCCCGCGTGCTTGCCGGAGCAGTTGTGCGCGATGCGACCCGTGCGACCCTCCGCGCCACACTCCAGGTCGTCCTCCGTGGCTCCTGCCCGGGCAAGGAGCGTGCGTACCGCCTCCAGCTGGGCAGGTTCGGCGATGTGCGACGCGCACGCGATCGCGAGCTCCGCATCGGTGAGATCGCCGTAGGCCTCCAGCAGGGGAACGGCTTGCAGCGGTTTAGCGACCGAACGCAGCAGACAGGTGATGTCCTGACCACAGACCACCTCACCATCCGACCAGACAGCATGGATTCGGTGGCGTGCCTCAACGACGGCGCCTCGGCGCACCTCAACGATCACAGCCGAGTCCCCATCACAGCCCGAAGGCTAAACCTCCGAGGGGTCGGCTAGCGAATACGAACTGCGGCCGACGTCACCGCTGCACCAGCGGTGGTCGGATCGTGCGGGGTAACCGCGACGGTGAGCGAGTCGCCGCTGCGGTAGCCGCAGAAGCTCAGCGAGAGACTTGAGCTGTACTGGCCGACGATCGCCGCGCCATTCGAATACCACTGGTAGGTGTAGGTGACCGTGTCGCCGTCGACGTCGTGTGACGTGACGTTGGCGGTGAGCGTGTCCGCCGTGTGGGCCGGGTTCGGCGTGATCGTCACCGAGTCGATCACCGGTGCGGTGTTCGCGAGCGTCTGCGACGCGCTAACCGC
>CAIWTI010000035.1 GCA_903915545.1 uncultured Actinomycetes bacterium
CGAGGTGCTGCACACGCGCGACGTACGCGTTCGTCTCAGGAAACTGAATCGGCAAGCCGGCTGTGCGCCAGCGATCAACGTTCCCTTGGCCCGCGTTGTACGCCGCAAGAGCCAGACTCTCATTCCCGTACTTCAGAAAGAGCAGGTGCAGGTACCACGCTCCGTAGCGAATGTTGATGGCTGGATCCGTAAGGTCGCTCAGCCGGAAGGCAGTCCCGCCTGTCCGCACAGCGATCCCCTTCGCCGTGTCGGGCGTGAGCTGCATCAGCCCCACG
This sequence comes from uncultured Actinomycetes bacterium, assembly GCA_903915545.1. GTDB lineage: Bacteria > Actinomycetota > Thermoleophilia > Gaiellales > Gaiellaceae > PALSA-600. The sequence continues at coordinate 276 of CAIWTI010000035.1, forward strand.
GCACCCGATCGCGACTCCGCCGTGGGATTGAACCGCGACTCCGAGTAGATGACCGCCGCAAGCAACGCCGGATCGAGATCGTTCGCCTTCGCGCGATCCACCACGATCGTGCTGTAGTGCAGCGGGTAGCGAAAGCGTTCAAACCACGGTGGACTGGCTTTCCAGAGGTACAACGTGAACCCCGCGGCCAGCGCGGCAACGAGAATCAGTGCGATTTCGAGACGCCTCATGCCCCGAGGTCGGCCATGACCGACGCCACAAACGCGTCGAGTTCCTCGAACGACCCCGTGTTCACGTACGCGTAGTCGGCACGCGCAAGCTTCTCAGCATCAGGAAGGAGGTGTTGTTCGCGATCATCGGTTGCCACGATCGAACGCGCCTGGCGTAGCTTCTTCGGTGCCGAAACGGCAACAACCTTGTCGAAACGCACCTCGCCGCCGCTCTCGTACAGGAGCGGCACTTCGGTGACACAGACCTTCGGGGGATTCGGCAGTTGCCCAAGCTGCTCACGCCACACCAGATATTCCGCGGCAACGAGCGGATGGAGCAGGCTCTCAAGCCACGCCAACGCCTCGCGATCGTTGAAGACAACCGTGGCGATCGCCCCTCGATCAAGCTGCCCGTCAGGCCCGACGACACCGTTTCCGAGCCGCTCCACGACGGCGTCCTTTACCTCGTCACGACGCAGCAGCTCGTGCACGATCGCATCAGCCGAAACCGTTGCAGCACCATGCCGCCCGAAGGAGGCAAGCGTCTCGCTTTTTCCCGCGCCGATTCCGCCAGTGATGGCGACGGCGATGGGAGCGGTCACTCGGAGGCGGCGGTCTCTTCTTCAGCTGAGGCGTCATCTGCCTCAGCCACGACCTCGGCCACGTCGGCCTCGGCCTCAACTTCAACCACTTCTTCCGCCTCGGCCTGTGCGCTCTCGGCCGCTACGGCTGCCTCAACGACCGGCGCGTACTCCTCGGCGAGGGCTGCCTCGTCGACCTCTTCATCAGAGCCCGACAGATCGAGATTCGGGTGGAGATGCACGGACTCGCCGCCGTCAGCGCGCGGCTGGACCGGATCGGTCTCCTCGACACGCTTGAGCGAGAGCGAAAGCCGGCGACGCTCACCGTCGATCTCGATGATCTTGACGTTCACAGCCTGACCCTGCGACACAACTTCGCGCGGGTTCTCGACGTGATGCTGCGCGAGCTCAGAGATGTGCACGAGGCCTTCGACACCCGGGAGGATCTCGACGAAGGCACCGAACGTGACGACCTTCGTCACGCGACCCTCGACGACATCATTCTCGCCGTAGTTATCGAGCACCTGCTGCCACGGATCGTTCTGGGTCTGCTTGAGACCGAGCGAGATCCGCTGACGGTCGCGATCGATGTCGAGCACCTTGACCTCAACGGTCTGACCGATCTCAAGAACCTCGGACGGGTGGTTGACGTGCGACCACGAAAGCTCGGAAATGTGGATGAGACCGTCCATGCCGTCGAGATCGACGA
>CAIWTI010000036.1 GCA_903915545.1 uncultured Actinomycetes bacterium
GGGCAAGCCGTTCTTCGGTGAGCTCGTGACGTTCATCACGTCGGGCCCGGTGCTTGCACTGGCAATCGAGGGCGAATCGGCGATCTCGGTCGTTCGCACGATGATGGGTGCGACGAACCCGGCCAACTCTGCGCCCGGCACGATCCGTGGCGACCTTGCGCTTGAGATGTCGGAGAACGTGATCCACGGCTCTGACTCAAAGGTCAGCGCAAAGCGCGAACTCGCGCTGTTCTTCCCCGACGGCTTGGTCTAGCCCGCTGCCGCTCCCAAGCGGCGCACTCTCGCGATGACCGAAGCCGCACCGATTCTGCTCGCCTCAACGTCGCCGCAGCGTCGCGCGATCCTGACGCAACTCCACCTTCCGTTCGACGTCGCTGCACCTGACTTCGACGAGGCGCCGGGAGGTGATCCTGTCGAGCACGCGGTTGGCAAGGCTCGCTCCGTTGCTGGTGGCGGCCGACCGGTGCTGGGCGTCGACACTGTCGTGTTGTGCCATGGCGAGGTCATCGGCAAGCCAAACGACTTGGCCGACGCCGAGCGGATGCTCGCGAAACTGCAAGGTCGAACGCATGAGGTCGTCTCAGGGCTCTGCCTCCGCTTCGACGAATGGGAAGAGGTGCGGCGCGAGACCACTACCGTCACGTTCCGGCCCGCGTCGGCACGCGACATCGCTCGCTACCTCGCAAGCGGCGAGTGGGAGGGCCGCGCAGGCGGCTACGCGATCCAAGGTCTGGGCGCGGCGCTCGTGGAGCGGATCGACGGTGACTACCTGAACGTCGTCGGTCTGCCAGCCGCTGCGCTCGTCGAGGTGCTCGCAGCGCGCTTCCCGGGCATGTACGGCTTCGGTTAGCAGGAAGACGCAGCGGACTGGCGAAACTCCGCATCCCCGGCCTTCGACACCCCCAGGGGTAGAGTGGCCAGAGAGCATCCATGGGAATCTTCAACTACCTCACCGGATTCGGTGGCCGCGACATGGCGGTCGACCTCGGCACCGCCAACACGCTCGTCTACGTGCGCGGTCGCGGGATCGTCCTGAGCGAACCTTCGGTGGTCGCAATCGATCAGGCGACCGGCGAGGTGTACGCGGTCGGGCTTGAGGCAAAGCGCATGCTCGGCCGCACACCGGGCACGATCAGCGCGATTCGCCCGCTCAAAGACGGCGTGATTGCCGACTTCGATGTGACCGAGCAGATGCTGCGGCACTTCATCCAGAAGGTGCACCAGCACAGGTTCGCGCACCCTCGCGTCGTCATCTGCGTGCCGTCAGGTGTGACGGGAGTTGAGAAGCGCGCAGTGGAAGAGGCGACCCTCAACGCCGGCGCACGCGAGGCGCATCTGATCGAAGAGCCAATGGCTGCCGCGATTGGCGCCGGGCTGCCGGTCGCTGAGCCGACTGGGAACATGATCGTTGACATCGGTGGCGGCACCACGGAGGTCGCAGTGATCTCCCTGGGCGGCATCGTGGTCTCGCAGTCGCTGCGCGTTGGTGGCGACGAGATGGACGAGGCGATCATCAACCACATCAAGCGCGAGTACAAGCTTCTGATCGGTCAGCAGACGGCCGAGGAGATCAAGCTCGAAGTTGGCTCCGCGTTCCCGCTCAAGGAAGAGGTGCAGGCGGAGGTTCGTGGACGCGACATGCTCACGGGTCTGCCGAAGACGGTCATCCTCTCGAGCGAAGAGATCCGTCATGCGCTCGACGAGCCGGTCAGTCAGATCATCGACGCGATCAAGTCGACGCTCGACAAGACTCCGCCAGAGCTGGCCGCCGACATCATGGATCGCGGCATCGTGCTCGCCGGTGGCGGTGCGCTGCTGCAAGGGATGGCCGAGCGGCTCCGCCAGGAGACGCACATGCCGACCCACCTCGCCGAATCGCCGCTCACGTGCGTCGCCGTCGGCTCGGGTCGCAGCCTTGAAGAGTTCGAAGCGATGCGCAACAGCGCACGCGCACGTCAGCGCGGCCGCTCGCGCTCCGGCCGCAGGTAGGGCATCGAGTGTCCGACGTCAACCTGCCGGTCGTCGCGGAGATTGAGGTCACTGTCGTGCCGCAGGAGGCCTTCGCCGGTTACACGCGTCGTATGGGCGCATGGTGGCCACTCAAGACACACTCGATCCTCGAGGGCGGCGCCGACGAGCTTGTCATTGAGGAAGCGGTAGGTGGCGAGATCTACGAGCGCGCGGGCGACGCGCGCCACCGCTGGGCAACGATCACGGCATGGGAGCCACCGACACGTCTCGCGTACAGCTGGCAGGTCAATCCGGCGAACCCGCCGACACACGTCCTGGTTGAGTTCACCGAGACCGATGCCGGCACGCGGGTGCGTGTGACTCACGGCGGGTGGGCCGCCCTTGGCGAGCGTGCCGACCAGACGCGAGCGAATTACGCCGCCGGGTGGCCGGGCGTCCTAGGCGCCTTCGCACGCCTGTTCGAACCCTGAAAGAGAGAGTTGCCCGCGGGCGGGTAGACTGACGCAGTCGTGCCTCGCAACCGGACCGTCTCGCGCATTGCGGTCCTGGGCTCGCCGGTGCAGCGCGGAAGCGCCGCTGGCAACTCCTCGACCCGATCCAGCGCCCTTCGGCGCAGGCTTGTACTCGGCACGCTCATTATCGGTTCGCTCGTCCTCTTGACGCTCTCGTTCCGGTCGACCGCACTCGATTCGACGGAAGGGCTCGCCGCCTCTGCTCTCCGTCCGTTCGAGGTTGCTGCGAACCGGGTCGCGCGTCCATTTCAGGACGCGGCAGGGTGGACGAAGGGTCTCATTCATGCGAAGGCGAAGCGAGACGCGCTCCAGCGTGAGGTCGACGAGCTTCGTCGTCAGGTGAGCGCGGAGCAGTCAGCGATCCACGAAAACGACACGCTGCGGAACCTGCTCGCCTATCGCGATTCGGCTCGCTTCCCACAGGACTTCCATGGCGTCGCCGCGCGTGTCTTGACGAACCCGGCGACCTCCTTCGACCAGACGGTCACCGTCGATGCCGGCTCGAACCAGGGTGTGGCGCCCGAGGATGTTGTTGTCACGGCCGACGGCCTCGTCGGTCAGGTGACACGTGTGTTCTCGAACATCTCGCGCGTGATGCTGATTACCGACCCCGACAGCGCCGTTCGCTCCGCAGATGCGAACAATCTGGCTGCGATCGGGATTGTTGAGCACGGCAGCGGCACATCGTCCGTGGTGCTCTCGCGGGTCACGAAGGACAAGAAGGTGAACGTTGGCGACACCGTGATCACCGCTGGGTCGCCCGGGCAGGGGCAGCTGCCATCGCTCTTCCCCCGCAACATCAACGTCGGTCGGGTGACGAGTGTGAACGCAAGCGACACCGATCTCTTCAAGCAGATTCAGGTGCAGCCGTTCGTCGACTTCTCGTCGCTCGAGTCGGTGCTTGTGCTGATCCCGAAGGCCAGCGCGCATCCATGACGCTTGATGCAGTGAAGGCGGCCGTACTGCTCTTCCTGGTGGTCGTCGTGCAGGTCTCGATCGTGTCGGCCTACCACCCGCTCGGTGGCTCTGCAGACCTCGTGCTGGTCACGCTCCTCGCCCTTGCGCTCCTGCGCGGATCGATCTTTGGCGCGATCGCGGGGTTCTCCGCCGGCTTTCTGCTCGACTCGGCGCACCTCTCGACGCTGGGGGTGACGTCGTTGCTGCTCACGGTTGGCGGGTTCCTGATCGGCCGCTACGGCGAGACGACCGCGCGCGATCGGTTTCACGCGCCGTTCACCTCCGTCGGGGTGGTGACGATTCTCTACGCGTTCGGGACGCTTGCGTTGCGCTTCGTCCTCGGTGACCCCGCTCCGCTGAGTCGGGCGATCACGGAGCTTCCCGCGGTGTTTGTGTGGAACCTCGTTCTGACAATGCCGGTGTACGCAGTGTGTCGGTGGCTCTTCCCGCCGACCGACCCAGGGCACCGGATTCATGACGTCAGGCTGATTGGGGTGTCGCAGACAGCCCCGAGCGGTGGCGGCTCGTGAGTTCGCGCCTCGGCCGGTTCGTGCCGGGCGACCCGCGGGTCGAAGAGCCCTATCGCCTCACCCCGCAGACCGCGATTCGTGTCGCGATCCTCGGGTTCTTCGCGCTCGGCATCTTTGCTGTGCTGATTCTGCGGCTGTGGGCACTCCAGGTGCTCTCGGGCGACAAGTATCTCGCGCAGGCGACACAGAATCGCGTGCGGACGATCCAGATCGATGCCCCGCGTGGGGTGATCCTCGATCGCTACGGGCACGTTCTCGTCTCGAACGTCGCAGGCACGAGCCTTGAAGTCTGGCCGGCTGACCTTCCCAAGACATGGCCCGCTGAGAAGGCTGAGCTCCAGCGGCTTGCGACGATCACGAACCTGTCGGTGCAATCGATCCTCACGAAGATCAAGCCGTACGCCCAGGATCCGCTGACGCCCGTCATCCTGGTGCGGGGCGTGCACGACGACCAGATCGCGTACCTCAAAGAGCATCAGGGGCAGTTTCCCGGCGTGCAGCTCGCCGACAGCTTCCTGCGCCGCTACCCGTACCAGTCGCTCGGAGCACACTTCCTCGGCTACGTCGGCGAGATCAATCAGACTGAGCTCGACGCCCGCAAGGGGCAGGGCTACAGCTCCGGGGACATCATCGGCCAGGCTGGCGTCGAGTCGGGGTACGACACGTACCTGCGCGGCCACGACGGGACCGCTCAGCTGACCGTCGACTCGCGTGGTCGACCCACAAGCGCGATCACGCCGAAGGTCAATCCGCGCCCGGGGAATGCCCTGCGACTGACGATCGACATTGGCTTGCAGCGCGCCGCTGAGCGCGCATTGAAGTACGGCATCACGCTCGCGCGGCAGAACAACGAGCCGTACGCCGACGGTGGAGCGATCGTCGCGCTTGATCCCCGCGACGGGTCGGTGCTCGCGCTCGCCTCGTACCCGACCTACCAGCCATCGGTCTATGTCAGCCGCGATCCGAAGAAGCTCGCGCCGCTCCAAAACCAAGCCATTGCGGCCAAGGACAACTTTCCCGGTCTCGACCGCGCGATCTCGGTGACCTACCCGCCAGGCTCGACGTGGAAGCCCGTCACGGCGCTCGCGGCGATGGAAGAGCACGTGTTGTCGCCGTACTCCTCGCTGCTCTGCTCGCCCTCGTTCAAGGTCAAAGGTCAGACCGGTGTGGGGCAGGTCTTCAACAACTGGGACGCGAATGTCAACCGCTGGATGGAGCTCCCCGAGGCGCTCGCCGAGTCATGCGACACGTACTTCTACCAACTCGGTTACGACTTCTACAAGCTCCCCGCGAACCGCGGTCATCCGTTGCAGGCGTGGGCTGCACGGTTCGGCTTTGGAGCGTCGAGCGGTATCGATCTTGGCCCCGAGGCGACCGGACTCGTGCCGACGCCAGAGTGGCGCCGCAAGGCCTTTGCGGGCAAGCCATTCACCGCCGTCGACCGCGTGTGGAAGCCGGGATACTCGGTGCAGCTTGCAATCGGCCAGGGCGACCTTGAAGTCACGCCGCTGCAAATGACGCGCTTCTACGCGTTGCTTGCAAATGGAGGCAGGCTGGTGACGCCGCATGTGGTCGAGGACGTTGAGCAGGAGACGAACTCGCCATCGAACCCGACGGTGCTGCGGGCGTTCACCCCGCCTGTACCGACAGACACCGGTATCGATCCTGCGGCACTCGCAGCGGTGCAGCAGGGCCTCTATGCCGGGACGCACGGCACGACAGGCACGTCGTCGGGCGTCTTCGGCTCGTTCCCTGTCTCGATCGCCGGCAAGACGGGTACCGCCGAAAAGCTGATCTCGCTGCCCGGCTACCCGCATCCGTTGAAGCTCAACCAATCTTGGTGGTGTGGGTACGGCCCGACGGAATCACCCTCGATCGCCGTGTGTGCGGTGATCGAGAATGGCGGTCATGGTGGCACCGCAGCAGCACCTGCTGCATTGCGGGTATTCGAGCAGTACTTCAACAAGCACGGTGTCCTCTCTACCCACAAGTCCGACTGATGGCGATCGAAGCTGTCGACTCCCGGGCTCGCGGTCTTGGTCGCCGCCGTGACGACGTTCAAGGCGTGCTGGCCGTCGTGCGACGTCTCGACTGGATCCTGCTCGCGGCCGTCGGCGCGACGCTTGCCTACGGCCTGATCGCGATCGACGGGATTACGCAAAACGATCCGGGCGGCAGCGCGTTCAGTCGACAGGCGATCTACGCGGCGATGGGCTGTGTCATGTTCGTCATCGTCCTGTTCATCGACCCGTCGATCTATCGCCGCTACGCCCGGCTTGTCTATGGCGGAACGGTCTCGGTGATGGTGGTCGTGCTCGCGCTCGGCGTTGCGACGCGCGGATCGCGCCGGTGGATTGACGTGGGCTTCTTCCGGTTCCAGCCGTCCGAGTTCGGCAAGGTGCTGATGGCCCTGTTCCTCGCCGGGTTTCTCGCCGAGCGCGCGCAGCGGATCGAGGAGATGCGCACACCGCTGCAAACGATTCTTGTCGCCTTGCTGCCGATCGGACTCGTCTTCGTGCAGCCCGATATCGGGACAGCCCTCGTGTACGCAGCAACGCTTGGCGCTGCGCTCTTCCTCTCGGGAATGCGCTGGTCACACCTCACGGCGATCGGCTCAGCCGGGCTGATCGTCATCCTCTTGGTGCTCTGGTGGCTCCCGGCGGCAGGCGTCAACGTGCTCAAGCCGTACCAGCAGCAACGCCTGATCGGGTTCACCGATCCATCCTCGGATCCGCGCGGGGCGACCTACAACATCAACCAGTCGATCACGACGGTTGGTTCGGGCGGCCTACGTGGGCGGGGCGTCGTCGGGGCGACGCAAACACGACTCGACTATCTCCCCGAGCACGCCACCGACTTCGCCTTCGCGTCCCTCGCGGAGCAGCGAGGATTCTTCGGTGCGATCGCGCTGCTGATGCTCTACCTCCTGATCGTGTGGCGTGGCCTGAAGATCGTCACGGGAGCACGCGATCTCTTCTGCGCAATCGCCGCCGGGTCGCTTGTGTCCGCGTTCCTCTTCCAGGTGTTCGTCAACGTCGGGATGACGATTGGTGTCGCGCCCATTACGGGTATCCCGTTGCCGTTCGTATCGGTGGGCGGATCGTCGATGATTACGAACTTAACTGCGATGGGACTTCTTCAGGCCATTCACGCACGGGGTGGGAGGCGCCGCGCATGAGTCTTCCGTTCGCGCCTCGGACGTTGATTCGGCTTGCGCGAGAGACGCGGCTCGGGGCGGCACGCCCGATCGTGCTCGGAGGCGCACGGGAGCTGCAAGGCGCGCTCGCTCGCGGGCTCGCAGCGGGCGGCTCGGCGTCGCTTGTCCGTGAGAACGGCTCCGTTGAGGGTGCGGCGGTCCTTGTGTGGCTCGGTGAGGCCGACGAAGCGCGACTCCGTGCCGCGACGCAGGCGCGCGTGCCGATCATCGCTGTTACCGAGGCCGACTCCGTTCCGTACGTTCTCGACACGTCGATCGTTCGGGTCGAGCGGGGGAGTGGCCTGCCGATCGATGAAGTGGCGGCGAAGATCGTTCACGTCCTCGGAGACGACTCTGCTGCCCTTGGGGCGGCGCTGCCGGTGCTGCGCGAGGGGGTCGTCGACCAGCTGATCGCCCGTGCGGCACGCCGGAACGCGACGATCGCAGCTGCCGTGTGGATCCCGGGTGTGGACTTTCCCGTGCTGACGCTCAACCAGCTCCGGCTCGTCATGCGCATCGCAGGGGTGTACGGCCACGAGGGCGGATCGGCAATCCTTCCCGAGGCGGCAGGTGTTGTGGGAGCGGCGTATGGCTTTCGGGCTGCTGCTCGCAAGGTGACGACGGTGATGTCAGCTGGGGCGTTCGCGACGCGTGGCGCGGTGGCCTATGCCGGTACGCGTGCTGTGGGCGAGGCTGCTCGACGCCGCTTTCACTCTGCCGCCTAGGGGTCCGTCCGGACCAGGACCTACCCTTCCTCCAACCGACGAGGAGGTGGTTCCTATGGCACTGACTGGCAATCAAGAAGCGCACGAACTTCTCATGATCGAGGAGGCCGACTGCTGGTTTGAGTACCTCGAAGCCACCCAGGGTCTGACCGCGACCCGGTACGCAGAGATCGAGCCGTGGGCGTGGGCCCGGCTCTCGCAACGGCTCCGTTCGATTCGCACGCGTAAGGCTCGGCTTGAGCCGCTTGTCGACGCGGCATAAAAACACCTGGTCGCCGCACTGATACCCTCCCGGGAGGCCATGCCAAGGCTTTCCACATTCATCCGCGACGCGCGCCCGTTTATGGACGGGCAGCGCGCGCCCCTATCCGAGGAGTGTTTCCTTGCCGCTACCGTTTTTTCGGCGTTCGCCGAAGAGTCACGAGTCGGCGCCGCTTGCGGCCGCCGCTCCGACAGAGCTCGAACCTGATGTAACGCCCGTCGTCGAGGCCCCTGAGCCGGCCTCCACAGACGACGAGCAGAGTTCCACCGAAGCAAGCGAATCCACAGAGACCACCGGAACCGCACCGCGCAAGCGGCGTCGCGGCAGCCGAGGTGGGCGTGGCCGCAAGCGCAAGCCGGGTACCGCCGGTGCCGAAGGTGCGAGCGACGACAGCGATGCTGACGAAGCCGACGGCGATGCAGACGCAGCTGAGCAGCCCGCCGATGCGACAACGTCTGATCGTCCCACACGATCGTCGCGTAGCCGTGGTGGTCGCTCCGCGGGGGAGGCGAAAGAAGAGGGTGGATCGTCATCGCGTAGTCGCGACGACTCTCGCTCAAGCCGTGGCCGGCAGCGTCGTAGTGCACCGCGTCGCGCTCCGCTGCCAAAGGCAAAGCGCGAGCTGCTGATCTCTGTCGATGCGGGCGAAAAGCGCGTCGCCGTCCTTGAGGACGACGTCGTTGCCGAGGTCTACCTCGAGCGCCCCGAGCATCGGTCGATCGCCGGCAACATCTACTTGGGCATCGTCGACAACGTCCTTCCCGGTATGGAGGCGGCGTTCGTTGAGATCGGCCTTGAAAAGAACGGCTTCTTGTACGTCGATGAGATCGTTGGGCCGGAGCTTGAAGGTCGCAAGGGCGCCCGCAAGATCACCGACCTGATCCAGAAGGGGCAAACGATCCTCGTCCAGGCGGTCAAGGATCCGATGAAGACGAAGGGCGCTCGGCTCACCACCGAGATCTCGCTCCCCGGCCGCTTTGTCGTGTTCGTGCCGCAGGGTGAAGGCCTCGGCGTCTCTCGCCGCCTCGAAGACGACGAGCGCTCGCGACTCAAGTCGATCCTCAAGGAGATCGCACCCAAGGACGGCGGCGTGATTGTCCGCACCGCAGCCGAAGGGGCTTCGGCCGAAGATATTGGGCTCGACCTCGACTTCCTGATGCGCCTCTGGTCGTCGATCGAGGCCCAGGCGAAGGCGTCGAACGCGCCTGCGTTGATCTACCAGGAGGCGGAACTGCCGCTGCGCGTCACGCGGGACCTCTTCACGGGCGACTTCGAGCGGCTGATCGTCGATCACGACCGCACGCACAAGCGCATCGTTGGGTACTTGAAGAAGACCTCGCCGCACATGGTTGATCGCGTCGTTCGCTGGAAGGAACGCGAGACGCTGATGAACCACTTTGGTGTCGACGGCGAGATTCGCTCGACGCTCAACCGGCGCGTGGATCTTCCTTCGGGTGGCTATCTGATCTTCGATTACGCCGAGGCGTTCACCGTCATCGACGTCAACACCGGCCGTTTCGTCGGGTCGCGTTCCAAGAAGGCAGCAGGCCCGGGTCGGCTTGAGGACACGATCACGAAGAACAACCTCGAAGCGGTGAAGGAGGTTGTCCGCCAGCTGCGCCTGCGCGACATCGGCGGCATCATCGTCATCGACTTCATCGACATGGCGAA
>CAIWTI010000037.1 GCA_903915545.1 uncultured Actinomycetes bacterium
AGCGATCCCGCCAAGCCAGATCGCTCCGGGGCGATCGAGTCCAAGGCGCGGTGTGGCCGCTTCGCGTCGTAGGGCTTCCGTGACGGCGCGCAAGAGCCAGCCGTGGTGCGCCGCGAGGAAGCGCTCGATCTCGGAGGTGCGTGTACCGGCGGGAACGACCGCTTCGATCGCCGTCGAGCCTCTCACGACGAGGCGCAATTTGCGTGCGCGCGCGGACCGTCGGATGGTGACGTCGACCTCGCGCCCCGCAAGCGTCACAACCAGAACGTTTGGGATTTGGTCCGGCGCGGGCAACTTCATGAACGGACCGTACCGGGAGTGCCTGCCGTAACACGCTCTTGACGTTTCGGGGCGTATCGTTGCGCTGTCACCCCTCGAGGAGGTTCCCCGTGAAGAGCGCTGCGACATCGCTCATTGTTCTGGTTATTGCGCTTGCGATTGGCTTCGCTGCTGGTCGGATGGAGCATCGTGGTTCCTCGGGGGCACGCACGGTCACGGTGAGCGGCGACGGGACAGCCACGGCGGTTCCTGACGAAGCCGACTTCTCGTTTGGGGTTTCGAATCAGGGGAAGAGCGCGGGTGAGGCCTCGACCGCGACATCCGAGGCAATCAGCCGGATCATCGCCGCCGTCAAGAACGCGGGGGTTGCCGAGGCGGATATTCAGACCGCCCAGATCTCGCTGTACCCGAACACGGGCCCGAACGGGTCGACCGTCACCGGGTACACCGCGTCGAACTCCGTCTCGGTCAAGGTGCACGCGATCGCCGATGCGGGCACCGTTCTCGACGCCGCCACGGGTGCAGGCGCAAACCAAGTGAGCGGGCCGACGCTTGTCAGTTCGAAGCAGCACCAGGTTTACGCTGACGCTCTGGCTTCGGCCTACGCCGACGCAAAGGCTCGTGCGCAGGCGATTGCAGATGCAAGCGGGCGGTCGCTTGGCACGGTGCGAGCGGCGAGCGAGCAGTCCTCGCCAGGCCCAATTGCGATGTCCGCGGCGAAGTCCTCGGATGCGTCAGCAACGCCGGTCGAGCCGGGGACGCTCTCGGTCGACGCGCAAGTGACCGTTACGTTCGACCTCCACTGAGGTCGCAGCGAGGGTCTAGAACGTCAGTGGGGTGGAGCGTCCGCTGAGGCGGGAACGCACCCGGCTGAGTGCGACGGCGAGGCGTTCAAGTCCACGCGGATCAGTGAACTCAGGATCCTGTGTCCGAATCCCAACGCGGCGCAAGAGTATGCGGAGGAGCAGCATGTCACCGAACACGGTACGACCGGTGCTGACTACCGCGGGTTGAGGCTCCGTTAACGGCGGATGTCGTTCGCTACGCTCCCCAAAACGCAGGGTGACCGGGTTTCGGGGGTGAAACCGTGATCAAGCTTCGTCGACAAGGATCGGAGCAACACGCAGTGTCTTTGGGGAAGCGTTTCGACTCGGGCGGAGATCCAAGCCGCCTCGTTCCGTACACAGCAGGCGCGCTCTTCATCGGCTTCGCCCTTGTGTTGATGCCGGCACCGCGGCACGATCTGTGGTGGGTGGTAGCGGCGGCGTGCGTTGCTGCAGCCGTGATGGTGATGGCGCTCGCATGGCGCATCTCGCCAACGCTCGCGCGCCTCGGTGTGCCGATCGGCTACATCGTCGTTGCGTCGCTGCTCCGCGCCTCCGCGGGCGGGAGTGCATCGGGGTTTGCGGGTCTCTTCTTGTTGCCGGTGATCTGGCTTGCGCTCTCCGCAAGCCGCGCTGAGCTCTTCGGTGGGATCCTCGCAATGATCGGCGCCCAGGCAACGCCGATTCTTCTCGTTGGCAAGCCCGAGTACCCGTCGTCGAGTTGGCGCGCCGTTGTCGTCCTTGTGTCGGTTGCGACGGTCGCCGGCCTCACGATTCAGCGGCTCGTTGCGGAGGCGCGCCGGCATGCGAACGATGCCGTACGACGCGCCCAAGATCTCGAGGCAGCGAACCGTCTGCTCGATGAGCAGGCACGTATTCGCGCCGACTTCATTGCGCTCGCAGCGCACGAGTTGCGGACGCCCGTGTCGACGATTCTGGGGTTCGCTTCAACACTGGAACAGCGGCACGAACTCCTCTCGGTGACACAACGCGCCGAGTTTCGATCGTTGTTGCTCGGCGAAGCGCGCCGCATGGTCGATCTTGTCGAGCAGCTGCTCGACCTCTCTCGCCTCGACGCGTCGGCGATCTCCATCAACCCGCGGCTCGTCTCCGTCTCCGACGAGATTCGGCGAGCTGTCGGGGCAGTCGGTGGGGAGCACGCGCATGCCATTGAGGTCGATACGCCCAATGAGCTCGTCGCGACGATGGATACGGAGGCGTTTGAGCGGATCCTCTCAAATCTCGTGTCCAACGCATTGCGCTACGGCTCGGCTCCGATCGGCGTCAGTGCGCGGGCCGAGGGAGAGGCACTCGTCGTTGTCGTCACTGACCACGGCCCAGGCGTGCCATCAGAGTTCATTCCCGACCTGTTCCAGAGGTTCACGCGGAGCGATGCTGGCCGCCAGCGTGCTCCAGGTACGGGACTGGGGCTTGCGATCGCCCGTTCATACGCCGACGCTCACGGAGGCTCGCTCACCTACACAGGCAGCGAGCGTGAGGGCGCGCGGTTCGTGTTGCGACTTCCGCAGGTCGGTGCAGGCGTCGAGCGTGTTGGGACGCCGCCGCCGACACCGATCAGCGTCGGCTGACGAGGCTTACGACGCGTCGGGGTCAGGCGCGTCCACCGATGTTTCGGCGCCGGGTAGCAACACCGAAAACGTCGTACCTTCACCCGGACGGCTTGCGACCGAGACCGACGCGCCGTGCACGTCAGCGATCTGCCGCGCGATGTAGAGGCCGAGTCCAGTGCCCTGGACGGCTTGCGCGACTGCGTCGGCGGAGCGGAAGAAGCGGTCGAAGACACGCGGTTGGTCGGCTTCGGGAATGCCAATACCACTGTCTTCGACGACTACGACAACATCGGCGCCGTTCCGGAAGCCGCGGAGCTTGATCGTGCCGGTGTCGGTGAACTTGATCGCGTTCGCCAGCAGGTTGTCGACCAGCTGGGCCAGACGGTGCGCGTCGCCGGGAACGACGAGCGCAGGTTCAACGTCAGCTGTGAGCTCGAGCCCCTTCGCCCGAGCGCTTGGTGCAACAACCTGGACGGAGTGTTCGAGGAGTGCAGTCACGTCAACGGGGGCGATCTCGATGTCGAGTCGTCGCGCCTGCAGGCCGGCCACGATGAGGAGGTCGTTGACGAGGCGGAGGAGCCGTCCAGTGTTCGTGTTGACGATCCGCAGGAACGACTGGTGCTCCTCGTTGAAGGTGTGGGCGTCCTCTTCCAGGAGGTCGAGGTAGCCGCTGATCGAGGTGAGCGGGGTGCGTAGTTCGTGTGAGACGCTCGCGACGAAGTCGTCTTTGAGCTGATCGAGCTCGCGCATGCGTACGTTTTGCGCTTCGATCGCTCGCACGACATCTCGCAGCCGGATCAGCACGAGCAGCGAGATCGCACCAGCCCCTCCGGCGGCGACGTAGGCGTGGGCCGATCTTCCGGTCGCCTGCTCGACGACGAGCGCGACCGGTACCGAGAGGACGCCGCCGCCGAGGAGGGTGAGACGGGCGCCCGTGAGTCGTGGGACGCGTCGACGATCGACGAATGGCGCCTCGGGCGGAGGTTCGATCGATGCCGCCCCCCAGATCACGTACGAGGCGAGCCAGAAGAGGTCGGCAACGCCACCGGTTGAGGCCGTCGATTGGTTGGCCACGACGTACGAGATCTCATCCCCGACCACGAGCATGGCGATGCTCGCGATCAGGAGCTTGTGCCCGATGCTCTTGCCGATTGGGTGGAAGACGAGTTCGGCTGCGACGACAAGCAAGAGAACGTCCATGGCGGGGTAGGCGACGGCGATCAACTTCGTTCCGGCACCCTGCGCCCGCTTCGTCGTGTCGTCGATGACGAAGAGCCATTGCACGGTCGCGACGGCGATCAAGATGATCACGCTGTCGAGGACCGTTGAGCGTGTGATCTTTGCGCCGAGCTTGTTCAGCAGCCGATAGGCGCCGAACGCGAGAGCGGGGTAGCCCGCGATGTAGAAGATGTCGGCTGCGGATGGGAGTGGGGCGGCGCGGTTGGCGAAGAGCTCGTAGCCGGCATCGACTGCATCACCTGCAAGGTCGAGCATGAGACCGACGCCGAACCAGAACCATGCGCCATGGAGGCCGCCTCGTTTGGGGATCGCACGCAGCGTCATTGCAATGGCGGTGAGGCCAATCGCGAGGTAGACGACGTTCTGGGCGGTATCGCCGAGCAGCGGGTAGATCGCGATCAGGACCGCGCCGACGCCGAGGTATAACGCGGCAGCCGCACTGATGCGAACGCCGCGCACCCCGACCGTTCCCGGATTGGTCATGGCACCCACGATTGTCAACAGTGTGATCGACGGCGCGGCCGTCGATGTTTACACCCGGGTGTTTGCGTTCGCGCGACGCGCGATCGAGCGCAACATGCCGCCAAAAATGACGGTGTGGACGGGCCACAGCGCGTACCAGTAGACGAGGCCGAAGAGTCCCGAAGGGTCGAAGATCGCTGTCTGGGTGATCGTGCTGCCGGTGGCCGTCGCTTCGACTTCGAACTGGAGCCAGGCTCGACCCGGCACCTTCATCTCGGCTTGGAGGCGTAGGAGCGCGTCAGGGGTGACTGCTTCGACTCGCCAGAAGTCGATCGTGTCGCCGACTCTGACGTTAAGGGCGTCGCGCCGCCCGCGGCGTAGGCCGGGGCCGCCAACGATGACGTCGACCGCGCCCCGAATGCGCCAGAGGAAGTGGCCTGCGTACCAGCCGTTGCGACCGCCGATCGTGCGGATGGGGACGAATGCGGCGGCGGGTGGAACGGCGACGTCAATGTGGCGCGAGTCGACGAGGCGTGAGCCACGGCGGGTTCCGCCGTACGGCTGGGTGTCGCCGAACGCCTCGTCTGACCAGCGGGTTTCGGCGAACTCGCGGTCTTCGTTGACGAGTGCGCGTGCGATCGCTTCGCTGGTGTTGCGGGGTGTGACACCGAAGGTCTCAAGGGCCGTCGTATTGGTGACGATCGTCTCGTTGCGGAGCGAGTCGACGAGCTTGCGGCCGATTCCCGCATACACGGGGGTGACGAGGCCGAGCCAGAGGCTCGAGAGGTGCGGTGTGAGGACGGGCACGGGAACCATCACGCGGCGGAGGCCGCGTTGGCGCGCGTACTCCTTCATCAGTTGGAGGTAGGTGGTGGCGTCGGCTCCGCCGATTTCGTAGAGCTCGCTGGTTGTGATGTCGCGGTCGAGGCACGCGACGAGGTAGGCGACGACGTCTTCGATCGCGATCGGTTGTGCGTAGGTCTTGACCCAGCGGGGGCAGATCATGAATGGGAGGCGGTCGACGAGCGCGCGGATCATCTCGAACGATGCGCTGCCGGAGCCGATCACGATTGAGGCGCGCAGTTCGATTGTGGGGACTGCGGATTCGCGGAGGATGCGCCCGACTTCTTGGCGCGATGCGAGGTGGGGGGAGAGTTCGCCTTTGCCGAGTCCGCCGAGGTAGATGACTTTGCGGACGCCTGCTTGGGCGGCGGCGGTGGCGAAGTCGTTGGCGGCGGCGCGGTCGGCCTCGTCGAATGGGCGGCTCGATCCCATGGAGTGGACGAGGTAGTAGACGGTGTCGATGCCTGCGAGGGCGGCGGCGATGCTGGGCGGGTCGAGCACGTCACCCGCGACGACTTCGACACCTTCCGGCACGCGGGCTCGGAGCAGTTCGGGGCGGCGTGAGAGGCAGCGGACTGTCTCGCCGCGTTCGGTCAGCGTGCGCAGCAACCGCCCGCCGACGTATCCGCTCGCGCCGGTGAGCAGGATCGTGCGCGGTCGTGGGGCGAGCGTTTCCATCGCGTCACTCACATCGTGACGGTGGCGACGTAGGCGCCGCGGCCGCGCCCTCCCCAACCCTCGGTGTCAGACACCTATTTCTGTCAAGAGTCTCTTGTTGCGTCTTCGCAACATTTTGTCGAGCGGCGGCGCGACACTGACGAAGTCGCGGTAGCGACGCTGCCATGCGGGGTCGGCGCCGCACGCCTCTCGCAAGAGTGAGTCGTTCAGGAACCGGGGGGCTCGTTCGAGGCCTGCCGTCGCGCGGTGGCTGCTCCACGGCCAATCGTCCGGCCCGAAGCACAGACCCGCTCGTACGGGGTTGTGCGCGATGTACCGACAAACAGTCAGGAGATAGCCTTCATCTTCTATTTCGAGAGCCATGAAGCGGTTACGAAAGAGGTGTGCCGTTCGTCTGTGAACGTGGTTGAAGTGCCTGGAATACCCACCGTTTAGGTGGCGCATGGCGTGCGAAAGACTCCCGTCTGGTGTTCTAACGACGAGGTGGTAGTGGTTACCCATCAGGCAATACGCGACGCACTCGAGTGCATAGCGTGCGACGACCGCGTCGAGATGGCGCAGAAAGGTATGGCGGTCATCGTCCCACACAAACAGGGGCTGCCCGTTGCTACCACGCGAAGCCACGTGGTAGATCCCGCCGTCGACGAAGAACTCAACACCAGCGCCGACCACCAAGCACTCATCGAAGACAACCTTCACCGCGCCCTCGAGCTTGCCGCCGACTGCCAAACCGCCTACCGCGACGCACCACCAGCAATCAAAAAGCTCTTCAACCAGACCTTCTTCAAGAAGGTCTACATCGACGATGAAAGCTGCCTGCGCGCCGAACTGGCGCCGCCGTTCGACGTCCTCCTCAGCGATCAGCTCCGTACGAATGTCCAGGCGCACGCACGCGGAAAGTCCAACGGCCAATCCTCCGAAGTCCGGCGAAACGACAACACCCCCGAGATGGCCAGCATCTTCGAGGGTGTTGAGCGAGTCCGAGGAACTAGAAAAGTCCCTGGTTTGAAAGAACAAGTTTTGGTGGGCGCACCTGGGATCGAACCAGGGACCTCTCGCGTGTGAAGCGAGCGCTCTCCCGCTGAGCTATGCGCCCGGGAAAGTCCGCGGCACCTGCGAGGGATCCTTAGGGCTGCTTCCTCCCGGATCTGACCCGGTTCGGAATCTCGCAGCGCCGCGGGCGCGCACAGTCTAGCTGCGGCGGAGCGCCCAGGTCTCCTCGGGCGTGCGGCTAGCCGGTTGGCGTCGGGTTACCGCCAAGAACTGCGGTGAACTTGACCTTCGTCGGCCCGCAGACATCCTTGTACGAGTCGGTCTGCGTGTAGGTGATGACGCCCGTCGCGGTGGTCGCGTTCGTGAACGTGCCCGTGATGTTCGAGACGGTCTTGATCGTCTTGTCGAAGGTGAATGTGCCGGGCGCCTTCGTCACCGTGAACGCGCCTGCCTTCACCGGCACGGGGGCGGTGAGGATCACCATCGAGGTTGAGAATGGATCGACGCCCGCGGGGAATTCGCCGGCGGAGAAGCAGCCGAGCGTACGGAACGTAAATGTGGCAAGACCCTTCGAGCCAACCGTAAAGCTTGCGGTGGGCGGGAAGCCGTTGACCTGCTTCTCAGTCGTGTTCCCTGCGTACGCGCCGTTCTTCGGCGCCACAGCACCGAACGCGGAGGTCGCAGCGAAAGCGGCAACGACAACGGAGAGAACAAGCACGTTACGCATCACTGGTCACGATAGCCCGATTCGCATTCCCGGCGCAACGACCATCCGTCGTCACGCATGCGACGCGGGAAGGTAGAAGAGAGGCATGCTCGCCGCGCTCGTTACCGCCCTGACTGTGGCCGTCCTTCCGCTGCACGGGAAGACGGTCGCCATTGATCCGGGCCACAACGGGGCCAACTGGTCACACCCCGCCGCGATCAACCGGCTTGTGAGTGCCGGGACGTTCCAGAAGGCCTGCGACACCACTGGAACTGCGACCAACTCGGGCTACTCGGAAGCCGCGTACACGCTCGATGTCGCGACTCGTCTTGCGGCCGACCTGCGCGCGCTAGGAGCCCGCGTTGTCCTCACTCGAGCGACGAACACGGGAGTGGGGCCGTGCATTAATGAGCGCGCCGCGATCGGGAACCGCGCGCATGCCGACGCAGCGATCTCGATCCACGCAGACGGCGGCCCAGCCTCGGGCCGTGGCTTCCACGTGATCTACGCGCCGCCGATCCCGCACCTCACAGCGCCCACCGCGGCGGCATCGGCGCGGCTCGCGCGCATTGTCCGCAACGATTTCCGGGCGGGGACGAACGAGCCGGTCGCCAATTACGTCGGCCACGGCGGCCTGAACGTGCGTAGCGACCTCGGCGGACTCAACCTGTCGACCGTTCCGAAGGTGCTCATCGAGACGGGGAATATGCGAAATGCGACCGACGCTGCACTGCTCAGCTCGCGGTCATATCGCGCGCGCGAAGCTCGGGCGCTCGCAATCGGGCTCAAGAACTATTTGTTGACAACTGTCCACAAAGGACAGTAAGCTCGCACCACTGCGGCCTGCGGCGACCCTGTTCCCCGCTCTCCAAGGAGGCACGTAGTGACAAGCACGATGACTCGCCCGGCGCGCCGTCTAGGCCGACTTCCGGTTGCCACCGACGCCCGGACACTGCGACTTGCCCGGTACGTCGACCTGGCGGCACTGCCCCCGGCGCCCCCAGAGATGGACATCAGCCGGGCGGTGCTCGACTGGCCGATGTACGCAAACGATCGGATCGGCGACTGCACGACCGCCGCGGCCGGGCACATGATCGAAGCGTGGACGGCGGCCGCGGCAGGCACGGCCGTTGAAGTCACCGAAGACGCAGTGCTCGGCGCGTTCGATCACGTGAAGCAGATCGATCCGCTCACCGGCGAGGAGGGCGCAGTCGAGCTCGACGTGCTGCGTTACTGGCGCAAGACGGGCATCGCCAGCCACCGCATTGCGCCTTCGCGCGCGTGTCGCCTGCCGACCACACGCTCGTTCGAACGGGCGCGTGGCTCTTTGGTGGCCTCTACATCGGTCTCGCGTTGCCAATCACGGCGCAGCGGCAAGACGCATGGGATTGGACGGGTTCGCTCTCGGGGCCTGCGGCACCAGGCTCGTGGGGCGGGCACGCTGTCGACGTCGTTGCCTACGACGACACGGGCCTCACCATCGTCACGTGGGGTGCGCTCAAGCGCATGACGTGGGCGTTCTGGGATCGCTACTGCGACGAGGCGTACTGCCTGATCAGCGACGACTTCCTGCGCAACGGCCGTGCACCGAACGGCTTTGACGCTGCTGCCCTGCGCGCTGACCTAGCGCTTGTAACTGCGTAGCTCGCGGCTAGCGCGGGAGCAGAGCGCGGCCCACGACGGCCGCCTCGGCTCCCGCCTCTGCGAGCGAGACGAGATCTGTCGGAGCGCTCACGCCACCGGCGGCAAGCACGGCTAGGCCGCTCGCGGCGACCGACGCGACGAGCTCTAGGTCGGGGCCGGCGAGTGTTCCGTCTCGATCGATTGCGGTGCAGTGCACGCGAACGACACCAGCGTCGAGGCACCGCGCGACAGCGTCTTCCACTGCAAAGCCTGAACCTTCGAGCCACCCGCCCGTGCGCACCTGGCCGTCGCGGACATCGAGCGCGACTACGAGCTGCTCCCCCAGCGCCTCGACCCACGGGCGTACGTTGGGGAAGGCGGCGGTGCCGACGATCACGCGGTCGGCACCAGCTGCGAGTAGTGCCTGCGCGTCGGCGAGCGACCGAATGCCTCCCGAGGCCTGCAGCTTCACCGGGCTAATCGCCGCGGCGACAGCGAACACGATCTCGGGGCGAACACGCCCGGAGCGCGCGCCATCGAGATCGACGAGATGGACGCGGCTAGCTCCAGCGCGAGCCCAGACGCCAGCGAGCGCAACTGGGTCGCCCGCATCGGCGACGATCGCGTCGTAGTCGCCCTGGTGCAGGCGGACTGCCGACGTTCCGAGCACGTCGACGGCGGGGATGATCTCGATCGGCCCGTCGAGCCAGCCGTCGAGGGTGAGGGTGGTGTCAACCATCGCTGCGAAACCATACCTCTCAGTTACCGTGTTAGCGTGCTAACATGACGAGCGTATGGCTGATCGTGAAGGACACTCCTGGCGGACCGACGAGATGCGAGACCTCTTTGAGGCGCTCGCCGGGTTCGAGTCCGTAGATGAGCTTGAGCGCTTTCTGCGTGACCTCTGCACGCTTGCTGAGCTCGAGGCGATGGCGCACCGCTGGTCGGTCGCCCGTCTGCTTGAGCAAGGCCTGCCGTACCTCGAAATTGCTGAACGGACGCACGCGTCCACGACAACCGTCACGCGCGTGGCGCACTGGGTGCGCTACGGCGAAGGCGGCTATCGCCTTGCCCTCGACCGTCTGAAGGAGTCGTCATCGACCGCTTGACCATCGCGCTGCCCGTCAAGGGCCGCCTCCGTGAGCCTTCCGTCTCGCTGCTTGTCGATGCTGGCTTCGGCCCCGAGCAGCCGGGCGAGCGCGCTCTCGCTTTCCCGTGTCGCAACGCGCCTGTCGACGTACTCCTCGTGCGCGCCGACGACATCCCCGAGTACGTCCAGGACGGCGTCGTCGACTGCGGCGTCACCGGCCAGGATCTCGTGCGCGAGCGCGGGGCGGATGTCGAGGAGCTGCTCGAGCTTGGCTTCGGTGCCTGCCGGCTTGAGGCCGCCGTACGCGAAGAGTCGACCTACCAGCGCTTCGAAGATCTCAAGGACGTGAAGCTGGCCACCGTCTTCCCGCGCCTCACGCGCGAGCTGATGCCGGTGCCGGTGCAGGTAGTCGATGTCACGGGCTCGGTCGAGATCGCACCGCGCCTTGGGCTTGCCGACGCGATCGTCGACCTTGTCTCGTCGGGGAACACGATGAGGGCGAACGGCCTTCGCTCGCTCGGCGTGCTCTTCCGCTCGCAGGCTGTTCTGATCGGGCGGCCCGGTGCGAATACGTCGCAGGTCACAGCGATGATGCGCGCCGTCGTCGAGGGCCGCGCCCACCGCTACGTGATGATGAACACGCCTGAGAGTGCGCTCGATCAGGTCTGCGCAGTCCTCGGTGGAACGCGCACGCCTAGCGTGCTGCCGCTTGCTGAGGAAGGGATGGTCGCGGTGCACGCGCTCGTTCTTGCCGCCGACGTCTGGCGACTGCTGCCTGAGCTTGAGGCGGTCGGCGCGTCGTCGATCCTCGTGGTGCCCGTCGAGCGGATGGTGTCGTGAGCATCGTCTCCGACATCAAGGAACGCGGCGACGAGGCGGTTCGCGAATGGGCGCTGAAGCTCGACGGTGTCGAGCCAACCCGCGCGGTCGCCGATCACTCGCTGCTCCCAAAGCAGGCCGTGCTCGACCTCGCCGATCGTGTCGAGCGATGGCACGCTGCGCAGCGCCCCGCCGACATTCGGCTTGAAGTTGAGCCGGGCGTCGTGCTCGAGCGCAAGTGGCTACCGCTGCAAAGCGCCGGTGTCTACGTCCCGCGCAATCTCGTCTCAACGCTCGTCATGTGCGCGGTCGTCGCGCGAACGGCCGGGGTAGAGGAGATCGTGGTGTGCACGCCGCCTGCAGGCGCAGGCCTTGTTGCCGCTGCTGCGGAGCTGCTCGGCTTCGGTGAGGTGTGGGCGCTTGGTGGGCCGCAGGCAATCGGCTGGCTCGCCTACGTACGCAAGGTCGACAAGATCGTCGGGCCGGGCAACCAGTATGTGAATGACGCAAAGCTTGAGGTGTGGCGCGACGTGCCGATCGACCTACCGGGCGGGCCGTCGGAGGTCGTCGTCGTTGCTGGTGAAGGTGCCGACCCGCAGATCGTCGAGCTGGAGATCGCCGCGCAGGCTGAGCACGGCCACGACGCTGGCTGCACCGTTGTGTCCACGCTTGCCGAGGCCGAGGCGATCGCCCCTGAGCACCTCGTCCTGCTCGGGTCGGCCGAAGCCGACGCCGATCTCGTCCGCAACGCAGGCGCCGTGTTCGTTGGCGACTACTCGCCGGTTGCAAGCGGTGACTACGCCACGGGCGGCAATCACGTTCTTCCAACCGGCGGCTGGGCACGCTCGACGGGTGGCCTTGGCCTGGAGACGTTCCTCAAGCCGATCACGATCCAGCGCCTGACGAAGGAAGGGCTCGATCTCGTGCGCCCAACGGTCGAGGCGCTCGCAGCAGCCGAGGGACTCACCGCGCACGCGGCGGCGGTGCAGCGATGAGGCAGCTCTCACCCGAGTTCAAGGCCTACACCTGGGCGATGCCAACCGACGAGGTCGCGCGCCTTGCGGGGATTGACCCCACGCAGGTGATTCGCTTCGACCAGAACACGCCGCCGCTCCCGCTGCCGTCAACGCGGCCGGGGACGATCGCTGGCGCGCTGGCCGGGATCAGCGGGTACCCAGCCGGCGGGTACCGGGCGCTTCGCCAAGCGATTGCGGATTACAACGGCGTCTCACCCGAGAACGTCGTGCTTGGCTCTGGCGCCGACGATCTGATCCTCCTTTGCGCTCGCGCGTACGCAGGCCCTGGCGACACGATCGCGATTCCCGAGGGGACGACCTACCCGGTCTACAAGATCGCCGCTCAGCTGGCGGGCGCCGAGGTGTCGTACGTTCGCCGTGATGGAACGGTCGAAGGGAACCCGGCTCTCGCGTTCACGTGTTACCCAAACAGCCCGACGGGTGAGTTCCGCGAGCTGCCGAGCTATCGCCCGCTCGTCGTCGACGAGGCGTACTACGAGTACTCGGGCCGCACCGTCGTGCCAGAGCTGCTCGCCGACGAAGGCGTGATCGTCCTGCGTACGTTCTCGAAGTCGTTCGCGCTCGCGGGCGCGCGGGTGGGGTATGCGCTCGCTGCTACCGCCACGGCCGCCGAGCTGAACGCGCGCCAGGCCCCGGCGCCGATCTCGACGATCTCCTCGACGCTCGCGATCGCAGCGCTGAAGTTGCCGCCCGACGTGACCCCGCTGCTTGAGGAGCGCGATCGCCTCGCTGAGCAGTTCCGGGCGATCGGACTGGAGCCGAACGAGGCGAACGCGAACTTCGTCTACGTCCCTGTCGCCGATGCTCGCGCGCTGTCGGATGCGCTGCTCAAGAAGGGGATGGTCATCCGCGCCTACGACGACGGGATCCGCGTCACCGTTCGTGATCAGGACGATGACGACGCGTTGATCGACGCGATCGCTCGCATCCTCGATCGACCGTCGCCGGTGGTTGAGCCCAAGGGTCGTCGGGTGCGCCACCTGCGTGCGACCGCCGAGACACGCATCGCGGTGCGCCTTGGCCTCGATGGCGAGAGCCGCGTGTCGGTGCAGACCGGTGGCGGACTCTACGACCACTTCCTTGAGCAGCTCGCGTTTCACGGCGGTCTCGATCTGCTCGTCGACGCCGTGGGCGACCTCGAGACGGGCGACCACCACGTCGTTGAGGACACCGCACTCGCTCTCGGCGAGGCGCTCGATCGCGCGCTTGGCGACCGGCGGGGCATCGCCCGCTATGGCGATGCCGTCGTCCCGATGGACGATGCGATCGCACGCGCAGCGGTTGACCTCGGCGGGCGTCCCTACACCGAGCTGTCGATCGAGCCCGACCCGGGCATGGCCAGCCACTTCTTCATCTCGCTCGCACAGGCAGGACGAATGGCGATTCACGTCGAGGCTTCTGGCCGCGACGCACACCACGTCGCCGAGGCCGCGTACAAGGCCGTTGGCCGTGCCCTGCGTGTTGCGCTCCGTCAGGAGTCGGCGGGTATCCCTTCGACGAAAGGACTGCTGTGAAGGTCGCCGTCTGCGACTACCGCGCTGGAAATATCCGGTCGGTTGAGATCGCCATGCGCCGCCTTGGGGCTGAGTTGACCGACGATGTTGACGGCTGCGATCTCGCGATCCTGCCGGGCGTCGGGTCAGCCGCATCCGCGATGGACGCGCTGAAGGATCAGGGTCTCGACGTCGCGCTCAAGCAGCGGTTCGCCGACGGCAAGCCGATCCTCGGCATCTGCCTCGGCTTGCAGCTCATGCTGCAGTCGTCGGAGGAGGACGGCGGCACCGAGTGCCTCGGTCTGCTGCCGGGGCACGCCTACCGCTTGCGTGAGGGACGGATTCCGCGCATCGGCTGGGCGCAGGTCGACGATGGCGCCACGTACTACTTCGCGCACTCCTACGCGGCCGAGACGCCGAAGGCGAGCGCATGGTCGGACGGGATCGTCGCGGAGGTTCGCGACGGGTCGTTCCTGGGCGCGCAGTTTCACCCGGAAAAGAGCGGTGCGCCTGGCGCCCGCTATCTCGCGAAGGTGCTCGAGGAGGTGAGGTCGAAATCACTCTCCCGCGCCTAATTCCATGCCTCGATGTGGCTGGCGGTCGCGTCGTCAAAGGCATCAAGTTTCAAGGTCTGCGTGACGTCGGTGATCCCGTCGATCTCGGTGCGGCGTACTCCGACCGTGGCGCTGATGAGCTCGTCTTCCTCGACGTCAAGGCGACGCTTGAGGAGCGCGACACGCTTGTTGGTCTCGTTCGGCGTGTCGCCGAGCAGCTCTCGATCCCGTTCACCGTCGGTGGCGGAATCCGCACGATCGCCGACGCCGATGCGCTCTTGCGAGCTGGCGCCGACAAGGTGTCGATCAACTCCGCGGCGCTCGCGCGCCCGCGGCTGATCACCGAGCTTGCTGAGAAGCTTGGGTCGCAGGCGGTTGTTGTTGCGATCGACGCCGAGGGTGGCCGCGTGAAGACGCGGGCGGGCACGACCGAGACGTCCCTCGACGCGGTCGAGTGGGCGAAGGAGGCCGAGGAGCGTGGCGCGGGCGAGATCTTGCTCACCTCGATCGACGCCGACGGAACCCGCGAGGGGTACGACATGGTCGTCACGCGCGCGGTTGCCGCAGCTGTGTCGGTGCCGGTGATCGCTTCGGGCGGTGCTGGCGACGCGTCGCATATCGCGGAGGCGCTCGAAGTGGCACAGGCAGCACTCCTCGCCTCGATCCTGCATGAAGATCCTGAGCGTCTCACGTCACTGCGTGAGGAACTCCGACAGATGGGAGTGAAGATCCGTGACGCAGCTTGACGCGTTGGAGCCGGTCGGCGAGCTTCGTGCCGCGATCGTGCAGGAAGCCGACTCTGGGCGAGTGCTGATGCTCGCGTGGATGGATGATGAGGCGGAGCGCCGCACGCGCGAGTCGGGTGAGGCGTGGTTTTGGAGCCGGTCGCGGAGCGAGTACTGGCACAAGGGTGCGACGTCGGGCAACACGATGGCTGTCGTCGAGTTGCGTGACGACTGCGACGGCGACGCGCTACTCGTGCGTGTGAAGCCCAATGGGCCTGCGTGCCACACCGGGTCGCTCTCGTGCTTCGCACCCGACCTGTGGCGGACGATTTCCGACCGCGTCCAGAATCCAAAAGAGGGCTCGTATACGACCTCGCTGATCGAGGCTGGTGTCGCCGCTCCCGCGCGCAAGGTGGGCGAGGAGGGTGTCGAGATCGTCGTCGCTGCGCTGGCCGAGAGCGACGAGCGGCTCGTGTCCGAAGCAGCCGATCTGCTCTACCACCTCTACGTCACGCTGGCCGCCCGCGGAATCGACATCGCGGCGGTTGAAGACGAGCTCGCGCGCCGCGCAAAGTAGGCCACGAAAAATGATCCAAACTTGTTGCAGTTTCCCCTTGACAGAAAAAGGTGTCTGACACCGCGGTTTGGACGCGGCTGAGGGTGGCATGTCCCGTGGGGTCGGTCTAGACGGCGCCGAGCACGAGCGCCAGCAGCGCCTTCTGCACGTGCAGGCGGTTCTCGGCCTCGTCCCAGATCGCCGAGTTCTCGCTGTAGAGCACGTTGGCTGAGATCTCCTCGCCCGGGTGGGCGGGCAGGCAGTGCATCGCGATCGCACCGTCGGCAGCCAGCCCGAGCAGCGTCGAGTCGAGCCGGTAGGCGTCGAGGTCGCGCAGCCGCTGCTCCTTGGTCGCCTCCTGGCCAAGGCTCACCCAGATGTCGGTGACGAGTACGTTCGCGCCACGTGCAGCCTCGGCTGGGTCCCGCACGAGCGTCAGCGGCGTGTCGGCCGGCGGGTCGTAGCCTTCCGGACATGCGGCGATCACCTCCATGCCAAGCCGGGAGGCGAGCCGCGCGAGCGAGACGAGCACGTTCGTGCCGTCGCCAACCCAGCCGATCTTCACGCCATCGAGGCGACCGATGCGGTCGCGAATCGTCAGCACGTCGGCAAGCGCCTGGCAGGGGTGCTCGTCTTGCGTGAGCGCATTGATTACCGGGATCGTCGCGACCTCAGCCCACTCTTCAAGTTCAACGTGGGAGAGCGTGCGAATCGCGATCGCATCGACGTAGCGCGACAGAACCCGCGCGGTGTCGCCGAGCGACTCGCCGCGCGAGAGCTGCATCTCGCTTGCCTGCAGGGTGATCGGCATGCCGCCAAGCTGGGCCATCGCAACCGAGAACGAGATGCGCGTCCGCGTCGAAGGCTGCGCGAAGACGAGCCCGAGAGTGTGGCCAGCAAGGCGCGGCGTGCGGTCGCCCTTCAGCTTCGTCGCAAGGTCGAGCACGTGCAGCAGCTCGTCGTTCGAAAAGTCATCGACCCGCAGAAAGTCGCGGCCCTTCAGGTTCATGCTCCCCACCGTTTCTTTGCAGCAGCGACAGCGGCCGCAACATCGATATGACGCGACTCAGCAAACGGAACCACAGGCGGCGGCTCGAACGTCCCGGCTCGCACCGACGCGGCAACCTGCTCGTGCGCGTCGCGGAACGGGACACCGTCCTTCACAAGCAGCTCGGCGGCATCGGTTGCGCGCAGGCCGGGGTCGGCACACGCCGCAGCCAGCCGGTCGCGGTCGAACTTAAGACCCGAGACGAGCACGGCCAGCGCTCGCAGCGCCCCACGAACCTCGCCCCGCGCTGCAAATACCGGCGGTTTGTCTTCCTGCAGATCTCGGTTGTAGGCAAGCGGCAGGCTCTTTACCGTCGCGAGTAGACCGGTGAGCCGACCGATCGCGGTGCCTGCCTTGCCGCGTGTGAGCTCGGCGACGTCGGCGTTCAGCTTTTGCGGCATCATCGACGACCCGGTCGCGGCGTTCTCGGGCAGCTTCGCGAACCCAAACTCGCTCGTCGTCCAGAGGATAAGCTCCTCGCCGATCCGTGACAGGTGCGTGAAGAGCACGGCGGTCGCGTAGAGGTAGTCGAGCGCGAAGTCGCGGTCGGCGACTGCGTCCATCGAGTTCCGCATCGGATTCTCGGGCGCGGGCAGGGGCAGGGTCGAACCAGCGACCGCGCCGGCACCAAGCGGTGACTGGGCCGACCGCGCGGAGGCGAACGCAAACCGCGCCCGGTCGCGCTCGAGCATCTCCGTCCACGCGAGCAAGTGGTGGCCAAGCGTCACGCCAATCGCGCGCTGCAGGTGGGTGTACGCCGGCATCGGCGTCTCGGCCTCAGCCTCGGCGCGAGCGAGCACGGCCTTCGCGAGGATCGCGAGCTCCTCGTCGGCCTCGCGCGCCGCTGCGAATACATAGAGCCGGAACGCGGTGACGACCTGGTCGTTGCGCGAGCGGCCCGCGTGTACCTTGCGGCCAACATCGCCGAGGAGCCGCTCGATTGCCGAGTGGACGTCCTCGTCGCCAGGCTCAAGATCGGCAGCGGTGATCGTCGCGAGCCGTGCGGTGATCTCGGCGAGTTCGTCGGCCGTCAGGAACCCTGCCTCGGCGAGCCGCTCGGCGTGGATCCGGGTGCCTTCAAGGTCGTAGGGGAGCAGCTCGGTGTCGTCGGCGCGCAGGAAGTCCCACACGTCGGGATCGAGTCCGCCGCCGCCGGTGCGGCCGCCCCACAGTGGCTGTGCCATCGCCGGCCTCCTACTCGCCGAGCTCGAGCGGGTCGCTTGGCTGGACGCCGGGCTCAAGCCGGAGCCGCCGGTGGACGTCGAGCATCGTGCGGGCATCAGTGATGTCGTTGATCTTGACGGCGAGCTGGCCGATGCGGTCGGTTGCGGTGAACGCGCTCTCGCTGCGCTCCATGCTGAGCCGCTCAGGGTGGTAGGTGATCGTGTCGCCCTGCGTGTCGAGGATCGAGTAGTCGTCACCCCGCCGCAGCTCGATCGTCACTGAACCCGACATGGGCGCTGCGACCCACTTCTGCAACGCGTCGCGCAGCATCAGCGCCTGCGTGTCGAACCAGCGGCCCTCGTAGAGCAGCCGGCCAAGCCGCCGTCCCTGGTCGGCGTACTGGTCGAGTGTCGCCTCGTTGTGGATGCCGTTCAGCAGCCGCTCGTACGCGATCGAGATCAGCGCCATGCCCGGTGCCTCGTAAATGCCGCGGCTCTTCGCCTCGATGATGCGGTTCTCGATCTGGTCGGACATGCCGAGGCCATGACGGCCACCAATCTCGTTGGCGAGCTGGATCGCGACGACCGGATCGGTGACGTCTGTCCCGTTGATCGCAATCGGCAGGCCGCGCTCAAACGTGATCGTCACCGTCTCGGCCGCGATCTCGACTGCTGGATCCCAGAACGCGACACCCATGATCGGCGAGACGATCTTCATGCTCGTCGACAGGAACTCGAGATCCTTCGCCTCGTGCGTTGACCCGAGCATGTTCGCGTCGGTCGAGTACGCCTTCTCGATCGACTGCGACAGCGGCAGGCCGCGCTCGGCGAGCCACTCGCTCATCTCCTTGCGGCCGCCAAGCTCGCTGACGAACATCGCGTCGAGCCACGGCTTGTAGATCCGCAGGTTCTCGTTGACCATCAGGCCGTAGCGGTAGAAGCGCTCGATGTCGTTGCCCTTGTAGGTCGAGCCGTCGCCCCAGATGTCGACGTTGTGCTCGCGCATCTCGCGCACGAGCATCGTTCCGGTGACGGCGCGGCCGAGTGGCGTCGTGTTGAAGTAGCGCCGACCAGCCGACTGGATGTGGAACGCGCCGCACTGGATCGCTGCGAGGCCCTCGCGGGCGAGTGCCGTCTTGCAGTCGACGAGCACAGCGTTCTCGGCCCCGAAGAGCTTGGCCTTGTCGGGGATCGTCTCGATGTTCGGCTCGTCGTACTGGCCGAGGTCAGCGGTGAACGCGAACGGGATCGCACCCTTCTCGCGCATCCAGGCAAGGGCGCAGCACGTGTCGAGGCCGCCCGAGAAGGCGATACCGACCCGTTCGCCGACGGGCAGTGAGGCGAGGATTGAGCTCATCCGTCGGCGTCCCGGTCGCGCAGGTGGGCGAGCTCGTGGGCAAGGTCGGACGGGCTCACACCGTCGCGTACCGCCACGAAGATCGTGTTGTCGCCAGCAACCGTGCCCGCAACCTCGGGCAGGAGCGCCTCGTCGATCGCGTCGGCGAGCGGAGCCGCAACGCCGCGAGCGGTGTGGATCACAAGGATCGGGCCCGCGGGGACCATCGGCCCCGCGAATGTCCGGAGCGCAGCAGTGAGGGCGTCGAGCCGTCGCAAGTCGGCGGCGCCCGGGAGCGCGTAGACGAGCCGGCCATTTGCCGAGCGAACCTTGATCAGGCCGAGCTGCGCGATGTCGCGCGAGACGGTTGCCTGCACGGCGTCGATTCCTTCGGCCCGCAAAGCCTCGGCCACCTCGGCCTGGGTCGAGAGCGTGCCCTGCTCGACGAGCCGCAGGATCGCCGTATGCCGCTCAAACTTCGGGCTCACCCGTGTGCCTCGCGCGCTCATGCGAGCACCTCGCGGAGGATCGCGATCGCCTGCTGCGCCTCGTCGTGCGAGATCGTCAGCGATGGGGTCAGCCGCAGCGCCGTATCGCCAGCCGTTCCGACGAGCAGCCCCTTCGCGAGCAGCTCATGGGCGACGGGGCCAGCGGGCCGGCCGAGCTCGACCGCGAGCAGCAATCCGCGGCCACGCACGTTTGGCAGTTCGTTCTGGAAGAGCGCGCCAATCTCCCGGACATGGGTGAGCAGGTCGTCGTCGATCGTGTCGACCACGGCGTTCGCGGCGGCACACGACACCGGGTTGCCACCGAACGTCGAGGCGTGATCGCCAGGAACGAAGCCGGTGGGGGAGTCGTCAGAGACGAGCAGGGCGCCGATCGGCAGCCCGTTCGCAAGCCCCTTGGCAAGCGTGATCGCGTCGGGCTTCACGCCCGAGTTCTGCCAGGCGTAGAACGCGCCTGTGCGGCCGATGCCGGTCTGCACCTCGTCAAAGATCAGCATCGCCTCGAACTCATCCGCGAGCGCGCGAGCGGTCTCCAGCACCTCGCGGCCGAGCGGGTGCACGCCACCTTCGCCCTGGATCGGCTCGAGGATGATCGCCGCCGTGTCGGCGTTGACCGCATCGGCGAGCCGGTCGGGCGTCGTGAAGCTAACGCCAGGAACAAGCGGCAGGAACGGCTTCTGCTTGCCGGGCTGGCCTGTGATCGAAAGCGCACCCATCGTGCGGCCGTGGAACGACCCTTCAAGCGCGACGTAACCCGTCTTGCCGGTCGACTTCCGCGCCCACTTGAGCGCCGCTTCGACGGCCTCGGTGCCCGAGTTGCAGAAGAACGCGTGCGCGCCGCCAAACCGCTCCGAGAGCCGCACGGCCAGGTGCTCCATCGGCAGGGTCGAGTAGAGGTTCGAGACGTGCCAGAGCCGGTCGAGCTGCTCCTTGGCAGCCGCGAGCGGCGCCGGATGCTTGTGCCCGAGGCTCACGACCGCGATGCCCGCGATCAGGTCGAGGTAGCGCTTGCCGTCCTCGTCGATCAGCCACGAACCCTCACCGTCGACGAATGTGACGGGGAAGCGCGCGTAGGTTGGCAGCAGCGGTGCGCCGGTAAGGACGGTCATGCGGCAACTCCTGTGGCGGCAATCTGGGTGCGGCCGATCGCGGCGTTCACGCCACCCTTGGCGGCGGTCACGGCAGCGCCGAGCTTCGGCAGGATCGTTGGGTCGAGTGTGCCGCCCGTCATCAACGCCTCGGCCTCCGACGCCGCAAGTGAATCGAGCACAACGCCGTCGAGCATGAAGCCTTCGACGTCGGTGAGGAAGCGCAGCTCGTCGACGCCGAGCCCTACCGCGAGAGCGGCAGCGGCATCGTCGGCATTGACGTTCAGCGGACCTTCGGCGAGCGGCATGACAACGGGAATCTTCCCAGCTGCGAGCGCGTCGATTACGGCCTGGGGGCGGGACGGCTGCGGGTCGCCGACGAGGCCGAGCTCCTCGACCTGCCGGGCCTGCAACCCGATCTCATCGCCGTAGAGCGCAACCGCCTGGTCGCCGATCGCCTCGGCGAGCGCCGTATTAACAGCGACGAGCGAGGAGCGCACGATCTTGATGCCGTCGGCCGTGGTCACGCGCCGACCACCGATGAACTGCACGGGCACACCAGCGGCCTCCATCTCGGCGCTGATCTGCGGCCCCGCGCCATGGAC
>CAIWTI010000038.1 GCA_903915545.1 uncultured Actinomycetes bacterium
ACCCGACGCCGATCGCACACCACCCGGGTGCGGCGTCACGGTGAACGTTGCGAAACCCGGGGACGTGGGCTGCACACCCAGGAGGTAATGCGTCAGCGCGGGGGCAGCACCTGTTGACCAGCCGTGATCCCACGAGCCGGGTGTCCCGAGCGGGCCTGAGCCGTACGGCCCGATCGACTCCCACATCGTTCCCGGGCCGTTCGCGAGCATGTACCCCCACTCGCGCCGGATCAGGTCGACGGCCGAGCTGTCCAGCCCGGTGACGAAGCGCGCCTCGACTTCGAAGTAGCTGACGAAGGGGTAGACCCGCAGCTGGGATTGGTAGCCAAACGCGGGGTCGTCCCACGCCGCCGAGTCGTTGATCGTGTTGCCGTAGACGCGCGCGTTGTGATCGCTTAGCCAGCCAAGCGCCGACTTGGCCTGGTCTGGCGATGCGACCGCGGCAAGCACCGCGAACGCGTTGCCGTCCTGCGGATGCGAGCGCGCATCCTCGGTCGTGTCGAAGAAGGCTCCCGCCTTGCTGTCCCAGAATGCAGACACGATCTTCGGAACCATCGCCGTCGCACGCGCCGACCAGTTCGACGCGCGCGTCGAGTCGCCCGCCCACGTCGCGATGTCTGCCCCTTCACGGAGCGCCAAGACATAGAGGTTGTTGTAGTACGACACCGCCGCGCCACGGTGGCGAATGAACCCGTAGTCGTAATCTCCGATCAGATTCACCACGAGACCGCTCTGCATCCGCGACGCGTACCACTGGTCGAGAATGCGGCCCACGCCGGGAAGCAACCGGACTGCCGTTGCGATGTCGCCACTCTGAAGCACGTACTGGTGCAGGACGTCGATCCAGTACGCGGAGTAGTCGTTGGTCTCCATCCAACCACCCTCGAGTGGTGAGGCGGGAATCGCACCGTCGTCGTGCTGGAGCGACCAGAACATCAAGAGCATGTCCTTCACGAGTCCCGGGTCATCCCCCGCCGCCATCAACGTCGCGCCACTCACAGCGATGTCGCCGATGTACGGGCAGCGATCGCGATCCTTGCCGTCAAGAATCAGCAGCTCGTTCGGCACCGGGCAGCCAAGCGGGCTCAGATTCGTTGGTGCTGACACAACGTCTTCGGCGGTCTTCACCGACGCCGCCCAGATCTGATTGAGCAACGGGTCGTTGGACGTGAACGTGCCGCGCGCCGCGGTTGCGGGCGTCGCGAACATCAGTGCGAGGGCGAGTGAAAAGAGAAGGGTCTTCACGGGCGCAAAGCGCAAGCCGCGGAGCCGAGACCTGTTCCGTGACTTGGGGGGCGCCCGAGTATGGCGGTTTTGCCGAGGCTTGTGAAGGCCTGACCCGATTTGTGATCTGTGCGCGCCAGCGAAAGCCCTCTACCCTCTGACCATGCCGCTGTATCTCACCGAAGCCGACGTCACCGCTCTGCTGACCCCCACCGACGCCGTCGTTGCGGTCGAGGCCTCGTTCGAACGACTCGCGCGCGGCGCTGTCGACAACCGACCGCGCCAACGGATGCCACTCGAAGATGGTGTCTTCGCGGTGATGAGCGCCGTCGATCATGAGCTCGGCTACGCGGGCGTCAAGAGCTACGCATGGCTCCCGGGTGGAACGCCATTCGTGGTGCTGCTCTTTTCGGTCGCCGACGCGCGGCTCGAAGCGGTGATCGAGGCCGACGCGCTCGGGCGGCTCCGTACCGGCGCTGCCTCCGGTGTCGCGGCCAAGTACCTCGCACGTGAGGGTGCCACGACCCTCGGGGTGATCGGAACCGGTTGGCAGGCGGGCACGCAGGTCGAAGCGATCCGCGCCGCCGTGCCGACGATCGAGAAGGTCGTCGCTTACGGGCGCAACCCCGACCGGCTCAAAGCCTTCTGCAAGGAGTTCAACTGCGTGGCCGGCGAGTCACACCGCCAAGCGGGCGAGCAAGACATCGTCGTGACCGTGACCACGTCAAAGGATCCGGTGCTGCGTGGCGAGTGGCTTAAGGAAGGCGCCCTCGTGTGTGCTGTCGGCGCGAATGACGCCTCCCGCCGCGAGCTCGACAACGCGGTGCTCGAACGCGCGGCGTTCGTCGCGTGCGACTCCCGCGAGCAGTCGCGCCTTGAGTCAGGCGACCTGATCGAACCCGTCGAGCGCGGTGTCCTCGACTGGCTCGAAGTGCACGAGCTGCAGGAGGTCGTCTCGGGAGAGGTGCAGGGCCGTGCGGCAGACACCGACATCGTCCTCTTCAAGTCCAACGGCATCACCGCGTGGGATATCGCCGTCGGCGCACGCGTCGTCGAACTCGCCCGCGAGCGGGGCGTCGGCCGCGAGCTCTAGCGCGTCGAGAAGGTAGGCCGTGCTGAGGAGTTAGGCCGCGCTGCCGCGATGCGCGGCGATGGTGTCTTCGCCAACCGAGCGAATCACTTCGGGGTGATCGAGCACCCGCGAGACCTGGTCGGGCGAGAACCGGTTCGTCACGTAGTGATCCTCGAGGATCTCGGTGAGCGAACGGCCCTTGTGATGCTCACGAATCACGTACTCGACAACAAGCTCTTCCTTCTGCGGCTTGGAGAAGAGGAACGCGAACGGATTAGGGATGCGAGCCATCGGCCGCGATTCTATCCCGGTCCGCCGCAGGAGTGGGGGCGAGAACCGCTCAGGTCGGCCACTCGAGGTTCGCGTCGGGAATCGGATCGCCGTGCGGATCGTGCGTGGGGAACCCAAGCGCCGAGTCGATGCGCGCTTCGAGCTCCTCTGAGATCACGTGCTCAAGCCGGTCGGCCTCGTCGTGCACCGCGTCGAGATGCAGGCCGAGCGTGTGGGCGAGATACAGCTCAAGCAGCCGGTGGTGACGGATCACCTCAAGGGCGACCTTCTCGCCCGCCGGGGTGAGCTCGGCGCCGCGATAGGGCTCGTGTACCAGCAGCTCCAGCGCATCGAGCTTCTTCACCATCGCCGAGGCCGACGCAGCCGACACACCCTGGTCGCGGGCGATCGCGGTGATCGTCGCGCGTCCCGTCGCGGCCTGCAGCTTGTAGATCCCTTTGAGGTAGTCCTGGATCGACTCCGAGAGCGGCGCCGTCATAGCCCGAGCGTAGCGCCCCTCGCTGGTTGGTAGCGTGGGCACATGGCTATTAGGGTGGGACACAGTGCAGACCCCGACGACGCGTTCATGTTCTGGGCGATCGACGCGGGCCGCATCGACACGCACGGGATCGAGTTCGAGCAGGTCGTCTCGGACATTCAGACGCTCAACGAGTGGGCAACCGAGGGGCGCCTTGAGGTGACCGCGATCTCGATGGGGGCCTACCCGTCGGTCGCAGAGCACTACATGCTGCTGCCGCACGGAGCCTCGTTCGGCGAGAACTACGGACCGATCCTCGTCGCGCAGGAGGAGCTCACACTCGACGAGCTCCGCAACGAGGAGATCGTTATTCCCGGCCGCCTCACCACCGCGTACCTCGTGCTGCGCCTGCTCCTTGGTGAAGACGTCCGTGTGCGCGAGCTGCCGTTCGACGAGATTCTCGACGAGGTCTCGTCGGGTCGCGCACGCGTCGGGCTCGTGATCCACGAAGGTCAGCTCACCTATGCCCAGTCCGGGTTGAAGCGGCTTGTTGACCTCGGCGTGTTCTGGAAGGGCGAGACAGGGCTACCGCTGCCACTCGGTGTCACGGTGATCCGCCGCGACCTTGGCGACGCGATCCCAGGCATTTCCGCGGTGCTTGGCGACGCGATCGAGGTTGGCCTCGACGAGCGCGATGAAGCGCTCGCCTACGCCGAGGGCTATGGCCGTGGGATCGACAGCGAGACCGCAGACACGTTCGTCGCGATGTACGTCAACGAGTACACGGTCGACTACGGCGAGACCGGCCGTCGTGCAGTCGACGAGCTGCTCCGCCGCTCGGGCACCGGCGTTACCGCTGAATTCGCGCCTCGCCGCTGAGTGACGCCATGAGCATGCTCGACGTTCGCCTCGAGATCATTCACGCGATCGACGCGACGCGCGTTGGCTACTCGCTTGAAGAGGACGCCGCGCACGGGCTCGTCGCTGCCTGGATGGAGGCGGCGGGTTTGGAGGTCACAGTCGACGAGGCGAAGAACACGATCGGCCGCCGCGGCGACGCGAAGGTCTGGATCGGCTCCCACCTCGACTCGGTGCCAAACGGAGGCAAGTACGACGGTGTGTTGGGTGTGCTCGCCGGCATCGAGATCGCCGAGCGGACAGACCTGCCGCTCGCCGTCGTGGCCTTTCGAGACGAGGAGCGGAGCTGCGTCGGGAGCGAGGCGGCGGCAGCAGCGGGCGGGCTGCCCGAGGCGTACTTCGAGCTCCACATCGAGCAAGGGCCGATCCTCGACACCCTCGACAAGCCGTTCGGCATCGTCACGACGATCGTCGGGCAAGCACGCGGCGAGGTCGTGTTCGAAGGAACGGCAGGTCACGCGGGGACGACCCCGATGGCTGCCCGCCGCGACGCCCTCGTCGACGCAGCGGCCTTCGTCCTGCGCGTCGCGGAGGCGCCAAAGGGAGATGCAGTCGCGACGGTCGGGAAGCTCGTGGTTGAGCCAGGCGCCGGCAACGTGATTCCCGAGCGGGTCACGCTCACCGTCGATGCCCGCGCGTCAACACCCGAGGCGCTCGACGAGCTCGTCGCCACGGTTGGGTTCGAACCGACCTGGCGCACGCAGCCCGTGCCAATGAGTGGCTCGCCGCTTGAGGCGCTGCGCGCTGCCGCTCCCGGTGCCCCCGAGCTTGTCTCCGGGGCGGGTCACGACGCCGCCTCACTCGCTGCTGCTGGCGTTCCGAGCGCGATGCTCTTTGTCCGTAGTCGCAATGGCGGCATCAGTCATCACCCCGACGAGTTCTCGTCGGAAGAAGACATCGAAGCGGCTCTCGAAGTGCTGCTCGATGCGGTCGCTAGGATCAGCTGATGGAGATCCGGCGCGAGGTCATGAGTTGGGACGACCTCGGCGGCGCGTCACGAGCCCTCGCCCAGACGATCCACGACGACGGCTACCAGCCCGACATCATCCTCTCGATTGCCCGCGGCGGCCTTCTGATCGGCGGTGCCCTCGGCTACTCGCTGGGCGTGAAGAACACCTTCACGATGAACGTCGAGTTCTACACCGGAGTCGACCAGCGTCTCGACATGCCGATGTTGCTGCCGCCCGTGCCTGACCTTGTCGACTTCGCGAACACCAAGGTGCTCGTTGCCGACGACGTCGCCGACACGGGCGCAACGCTCGAACTCGTCCGCGAATTCTGTGCAGGCAAGGTCGCCGAAGTTCGCCTCGCTGTCCTCTACGAGAAGTCGCGTTCGACCGTGCAATGCGACTACGTCTGGAAGAAGACCGACGACTGGATCGTCTTCCCGTGGAGTGCCGAGAATCCCGTTGGTCAGACGACCGGCGCCGAAGCCTAAACCGTCGCAAATTGCCCAAAAGTGGGTCTCCAGCCGCCCGCCGTATCTCCTATAGTCGTGATCCCCGCACTACCGGTCCGGCTTGAGGAGGGAGTTGCACGTGAGTAAGAGCAAGGTGGCGCTCGTCGCAGCGCTCACAGCGGTCGTTGCTACGGCTTCGCTCGTTGTTACCGCGGTTGGTTCCGCGAAGCAGCACGACGTGTTCAAGGCGGCGTGGATCTACGTTGGCCCGCACAACGATGGTGGTTGGTCGCAGGCACACGACGAAGGTCGACTGGCCGTCGTCAAGGCTCTCGGCTCAAAGGTCGAGACGACCTACAAGGAAAATGTTCCGGAAGGCCCCCAGGTCTCGCAGGTGATCGACAGCCTGGTCAAGGACGGCAACAAGATCATCTTCGCGACATCGTTCGGTTACCAGGATGCGGTTCTCGCCGCAGCCAAGAAGTACCCGACCGTCGACTTCGAAATGGCCACCGGCTACAAGACGGCCACGAACATGGCCGACTACTACGGTGCTGGTGAGGACGCGATCTACCTCTCCGGAATGGCAGCAGGTGCCGCCACCAAGTCCGGCGTTGTCGGTTACGTCGTCCCGTTCGCGATCCCGGAAGTCATCCGTCACACGAACGCGTTCGCGCTCGGTGTTCAGGCAACCCACCCGGGTGCCACGGTGAAGATCGTGTGGACGAACTCGTGGTTCTCGCCCGCGACCGAGAAGAAGGCAGCCCAGAGCCTCAAAGCCGCTGGTGCTGACGTGATCGGTCAGAACGTCGACAGCCCGTCGGCCGGCCAGTACTCCGAGTCGGCCGGTCTGCCGTGGGTTGGCTACGACTCTGACGCGCAGAAGTTCGCGCCGAAGCAGTGGCTCACGGGCGCTGTCTACAACTGGGGCGTCTACTACATCCCGCGCGTGAAGGCCGCGATGGCTGGCACGTGGAAGACGGGTTCGTACTACGGCTCGCTTTCGGACGGCTTCACGAAGCTCGCACCGTTCGGCCCGCTCGTGTCTTCGGCAACGAAGGCAGCGATCGCGACGAAGCTCGCCGCGCTCAAGGCTGGCACGTTCGACGAGTTCGCAGGGCCGCTCTACGACCAGGCAGGGAAGCTGCGGGTCCCGGCAGGCAAGAAGCTGTCGCTGGGTGACCTGATGGCGATCGACTGGCTCGTCAAGGGCGTCCAGGGCAGCCCGAAGGGCTAAAGACCAGGCATCGCGGGGGGAGCTTCGGCTCCCCCCGCCGCCTTGTTCCCCATGCCGGCGGTCAGCCTTCACGGGATCACAAAGCGTTTCCCCGGCGTCGTCGCCAATGACGGCGTCGAGTTTGAGGCTGCCGAAGGCGAAGTCCACGCGCTGCTTGGTGAGAACGGCGCGGGCAAGAGCACCCTCTCAAACATCCTCACCGGCCTCTATCGGCCCGATGAAGGCACCGTCGAGCTCTATGGCGAGCGGGTCGAGTTCGACTCCCCGCGCGATGCGCTCGATGCAGGCATCTGCATGGTGCACCAGCACTTTCGGCTTGTTCCGCCGTTCACCGTTGCCGAGAACGTCATCCTCGGCGACCACCGTGGTGAAGGCGGCCGGTTCCTCGTCAACCCGCGTCACATTGAACGGCGTGTCGCCGAGCTCGGTGAGCGCTATCGGATCGCCGTCGATCCGCGCGCACGCGTCTGGCAGCTGTCGCTGGGCGAGCAGCAGCGCGTCGAGATCCTGAAGGCGCTCTACCGCGAAGCAAAGATCCTGATTCTCGACGAGCCCACCGCCGTGCTCACACCGCAAGAGGCCGAGTCGCTGTTTGTGACGCTGCGCGCGATGGCCGACGAGGGTCGCACCGTCATCTTCATCTCGCACAAGCTCCATGAGGTGACGGCAGTCGCAGATCGCGTAACGGTGCTGCGTGGGGGCAAGACCGTCGCCACCGTTGGCACGGCCGACGCGACACCGCAGTCGCTTGCCTCGCTGATGGTTGGGCGCGAGGTCGACGTCGCGACCAGAGTGCCGCGCGAGATGACGATCGGTGACGCCGTGCTTGAGCTTGAAGGGGTTGGGGCCACTGGCGATCGTGGCGCAGAAGCGCTCCACGATGTGTCGCTAACGGTGCGTTCGGGCGAGATCGTCGCCGTCGCTGGGGTCGCCGGAAACGGGCAGCGTGAGCTCGCCGAGACGATCACGGGCATGCGTCCGACCACGACTGGCCGCATCGTCGTCGGCGGTAAGGCGCTCAAGGGAGGCGACTCGCGCGAGGCGATCCACGCGGGCATCGCGCACGTTCCCGAAGACCGTCTCCACACCGGGGTGGCGCCGAGCTTGAGCATCGCCTCGAACACCGTGCTCAAGAGCTACCGCGGCACGCACATCGCGCGCGGGCCGATGCTGCGGCTTGGTGCGATCAAGGAGCGGGCGTTGCACCTGATCTCGAGCTACGACGTCCGAACCTCGGGGCCTAACGTTCCCGCGCGACAGCTGTCGGGTGGCAACCTGCAGAAGGTCGTGCTCGGCCGCGAGTTCTCCGGCGAGCCGCGCGTGCTGATCGCCGCATCGCCAACCCGCGGACTCGACGTCTCGGCGATCGAGACCGTTCACCGCTACATCCGCGAGGGCGCGACAGGCGGGATGGGGATCATCCTGATCAGCGAAGACCTCGACGAGATCCTCGCGCTCGCCGATCGCATTGTCGTCATGTACGAAGGTCGGATCGTTGGTGAGCTCGATGCCGAGACGGCGACGAAGGATGCGATGGGATTGCTGATGGCAGGCGTCACGGAGCCGGTCGCATGATCCGCGTCGAGCGTCGTCTCGAGCAGCCGCGGTGGCTGTCGCTCGCCGTGCCAATCGGGTCGCTCGTCGTCGCCTTCGTCGCGATGACGATCGTCTTGCTCGTCACCGGCCACGATCCGTTCACGACATTCCGGCGACTCTTCGACTCGGCGTTCCTCGGCAGTGCCGAGCTGAACGCGACGTTTGTGTCGGCGACGCCGCTGCTCTTCACCGGCCTCTGCGCTGCGGTTGCCTTCCGCATGCAGCTCTTCAATATCGG
Source organism: uncultured Actinomycetes bacterium (assembly GCA_903915545.1). Lineage (GTDB taxonomy): Bacteria > Actinomycetota > Thermoleophilia > Gaiellales > Gaiellaceae > PALSA-600. The sequence goes on from CAIWTI010000038.1 coordinate 8,433, forward strand.
CGGCGAGGGCCAGCTCTACGTTGGTGCGATCTTCGCCGCGGCGGCAGCGCTGCTCGTCTCGGGCGTGCCAACGGTCGTGGCGATTCCGGTGATGATCGCCATGGGTGCGCTTGGTGGCGCGCTGTTCGCGCTGATCCCGGCCGTGCTGCGCGCGTTCTTCAAGACCAACGAGATCATCGTCTCGCTGATGCTCAACTACGTCGCCGCGCTCGTGCTCAACTACTTGATCTTCGACTCGCTCTCGTACTGGCGCGACACCTCCTCGCCCGAGGCGAAGGTCTTTCCGCAAGGCAAGACGCTGCCTGACGCGGCATCGTGGCCGCTCTCGCATATCGGTGGGCTCGAGCTGCCGTTCGGCCTCCTGCTTGGCCTCGTGATCGCGGGGGTCGTGTGGGTGCTCTACTCGCGCACGCGCTTTGGTTTCGAGGTGCAGGTGATTGGCGACTCGCCGCGCGCAGCGTCGTACGCCGGCATGCGTACCCGTCGGAAGATCCTCGCGGTGATGGCCCTCTCGGGTGCGATCGCCGGTATCGGCGGCGCGAGTCAGGATGGCGACGTGCGCCACCTGCTCGATGCCCGAGGTCTGTCGGCAGCCGGATATGGCTACGCGGGCATCGTCGTCGCGGCGCTTGCGCGATACAACCCGTTTGCCGTCGCGCTCGTCGCGTTCCTGCTCGGCGGTATCCAGAACGCGGGGTACACGCTCCAGGGCGCCGACTTCCCATCGGGTCTCGTGGGCGTCATGCAGGGCCTGATCCTCTTCTGCGCGCTTGGCGGCGAGCTGCTGATCCGCCACCGCATCCGCTTCGAGCGCCGTCGCCCCGCGGAGAGTGTCGCGTGAACAACTCGATCCTCGTCGTCGTGCTCGCCTCGGCCGTCACCTACGGCACGCCGCTCCTCTACTCGGCGCTCGGCGAGCTTGTGGCTGAGCGCTCCGGTGTGCTGAACCTCGGCGTCGAGGGGATGATGCTCGTCGGTGCCGTGATGGGCTTCTGGGCCGTGCAGACGATCCCGGGGCCGGGGCCACTCGTGCTGATCCTCTCTGTGGGTGTTGCCGCGATCGCCGCGGGACTCATGGCGTTGATCCACGCGTTCCTTGTGATCACGCTCCGCGCGAACCAGATCGTGTCGGGGCTCGCGCTCACGATCTTTGCGGGTGCCGGCGGCCTCTCGTCGTACCTCGGCAACGACCTGAACCTCGCCGATGCCCCAGCGAAGCACGCGTTCGGTGCGTTCTTCCCTCACGGCATGCAGACGCTGCCGGTGCTCGGCCCGATCTTCTTCGAGCAGAACGCCCTCGTGTTTGTCGCCTGGGTCTTCGTCGCGGGCGTCGCGTTCTACCTCGCGCGCACCCGACCGGGGTTGAACCTGAAGGCCGTCGGTGAGTCGCCTGCCGCCGCCGATGCGATGGGCATCAACGTGACCCGGTATCGCTACATCCATACGGTCGTAGGTGGTGCGTTCGCCGGTATCGGTGGCGCGACCTTCTCGCTCGCGATCACCCCGCAGTGGGTTGACGGGCTCACCCAGGGCGCAGGCTGGATCGCAATCGCCCTCGTGATCTTCGCGTTCTGGCGCCCGGCCCTGTGCCTCGTTGGGGCGTACTTCTTCGGTGCGTTCGCAGGGCTGCCGTTCACGCTCCAAGCCCGCGGTGTGACGATCGCCCCCGAGCTCTTCCAGGCACTCCCGTACGTGATGACGATCCTCGTGCTCGTCACCGTCTCGGCCGCCGGAGCCAGACGTCGCCTCGGCGCTCCCGGTGCGCTTGGCACGCCGTACGTCCGCGAAGAACGCTGAGCTAGACCGGCTCTAAAGCAGGCGGAACGAGATCTCCTGCGCGCCCTGCCAGAGCGTCAGGCGGCCGAGCTCGGCCAAGTTCTCGTGTCCGTCGATGAGCGTCGCGAAGTGGTTGCCTGCGAGCAGCCCAGCTTTCGACCCGAAGGCGCAGTGGCCGTAGGGGAAGAGCAGCTCCGTCTCGCTGACGCCGCCCGGGTAGAGCAGCAGCTGGCCCGGCCCCGGGTAGACCGTGGCGTTCTCGGGGCCGTCGACGCCGAGCTTGCGGTCGCCCCACGGAATCCAGTTCGACTCGCCACTCCAGCGACAGTGGATGATCCGGTCGTCGAAGGGCAGGATCGCCTTGAAGGCCGCGACGGTACGCGGCGCGTTCTCCTCCTCGAAGCGGGCGTGGAACGTAAAACCGGCGGCGACGATCTCGAGCATCGGGCAGACGCTAGCGGGAGGCGAGCCAGTTTGCGAGTTCTTGACGCTCGGCACTGCTGATGCCGGTCGAGTTGCCGGGCGGCATCTCCGTTTCCTGAACAGCCACGCTCTGGATCGCTGAGGCGTACCGCTCAATGTCGGAGAGCGTGTCGAGCACGATCCCCGACGGTGCCGACGCGACGAGCGTCGGGTTCATTGAGTGGCACGGTGCGCACCGCGCCTGCACCACAGAAAGCGCGATCTGCGCCGGGGTCTTTGCTGCCGCAGCCTTCTTCGTGCCAGCGGGCGTCGCCTTGGTGGCGGGCGTTGTCGCTGCCTTCACCGGAACGACCTTGAGCGGTGCCGGGCGCAGCCAGATGGCGACCGCCGCGAGTGCGACCACGACGACCACGGGGATCCACCACACGTCCTTGCCCTCGTGATGGAGGTTGAAGAAGTGGCGGGTCAGCGCGCCAAGCGACATCAACACGACGAGCACGATCCACGCGTGCTTGCTCGTGTACGTGAACGAGAAGTGGTTCGAGAGCATCGCGAAGACGACCGGCAACGTCAGGTAGTTGTTGTGCACCGAGCGTTGCTTGCCCTTCTTGCTCCAACGCGGGTCGGGCGTGCGGCCGGCCTGCTTCGCGCGGACGAACTCCCAGTGGGCCGGGATGATCACGAAGAAGACGTTCGCCGCCATCATCGTTCCGATCATCGTGCCGACCTCAACGAAGGCAGCGCGGCCCGCGAAGATCCGGCACGCGGTATACGACGCTGCCGCAAGGAACGCGAGCACCGAGATCGCAAGGAGCAGCTCGTTCTTCGCGAAGATCCGGCAGAGCGAGTCGTAGACGACCCAGGCGAGAATGATCCCGCCGACCGCGAGACACACAGCCGCCGTGGTCGAAAGGTTGCAGAGCGACGGGTCGACGAGGAACGTCTTCGCGTGTGCGAAGTAGACGACGATCAGCAGGCCGAAGCCGCTGAGCCACGTCGTATACGCCTCCCACTTGAACCAGTAAAGGGGGTTCGGCAGCTCGTGCGGGGCGACAGTGAACTTCTCGACACGGTAGAAGCCGCCGCCGTGGACCTCCCACACCTCGCCGCCAACCCCGCGCTCGGCGTCCTTCGGATCGGCCGGAGGCGCGAGGTGCTTGTCGAGCGCGATGAAGTAGAACGACGAGCCGATCCAGCCGATCGCGGCCACCACGTGCAGGCCGCGGACGAGCATGTTCGCCCAGCCCCACCAGTAGTCGCTCAACGCTAGGAGTTGCGCCATCGTGCCTCCGCGATCGATACGAGCTCGTCGAGGGCGGTCGCAAGCTCCTGCTCGCGGCTGCGCTCGAGGTGCTCTTTGAGGATGGGGACTATCGCACGTCGCGGCCGACCGTTGACGAATACAACGAACCGAAAGCCGAACCGCTCTTCGTAGGTGCGGTTGAGGGCCGCGAGCTCTGCGAGGACTGCCGGGTCATCGTCGGAGCCCTGCTCGGCCTGTGAGCGTGCGGAGAGATTCTTGCCGGCCCCAATCGGCGGGTGGGCGTCGAGCACCTCGCGCTTCTCGGCGTCGGTGAGGGTCGTCGCGATCTCGTGGGCGTGGGCGAGCGGGTTCTCGGCCTCGGCGAGCAGCTCAACGAAACGTGTGCGACCCTCGAACAGCTCGGCGAGCTCGCCGACGCTCAACTTCCGCGGTAGCTCGCGCATCCGTACGACGAGAAGAGCAACGGGACGTGGAAGTGGCCCTCGCCAAGCTCGACCTCAAGCTCGACGCGGCGAAAGAACGGGGACGGCGGATAGAACGCGACGCGGTAGGTGCCAGCGTTGCCCGCACCAAAGTCGCGGATGCGTCCGTCGCCGTCGGTCTTGCCCGAGGCGATGAGCTCGCCGTCACGCCACAGCTCCACGCGGACACCCGCGGCAGGCATGCCGCGCTCGGTATCGAGCACGTGGGTGGAAAGGGTCATGCCCAAAGTCTTGAGGCCTGAATGCGGTGCTCACGGGCGATCTCCTGCTCGCTCGCACGGACGAGCTGGCCGTCGCGCACGGCATCTTCGCCGCCAACGATCAGACGATCGACACGCATTGGGCCGCCAAGGACAAGGCCGGCGACAAGATCCTCGGCGCCGCCGAGCTCAAGGCCGTCGGTGCGCCAGATCGCAAGGTCGGCGCGCTTCCCTGGCTCAAGCGAACCGAGATCGTCGCGGCCGAGCACTTCGGCGCCACCACGCGTTCCCAGGCGGAGCGCCTCGCGCACGGTCATCCACCGTCCGCCGCCGCGTCCGCGACCCATCAGCAGCGCCTGCTTGACCTCGAAGAAGAGGTCGCTGCGCTCGTTTGAGGCAGAGCCATCAACGCCCAGGCCAACCTTCACGCCCGCATCGAGCATCTCTCGGATCGGCGCGATCCCCGCACCGAGGCGTAGGTTCGAGGTCGGGCAGTGAGCCGCACCGACACCGTGATGCGCGAACGTCTTTACCTCGTCGACGGAGAGGTGGATGCAGTGCGCACACCAGACGTCGTTGCCAAGCCAGCCGACCCGTTCGAGGTACTCAACGGGCGTACAGCCGAAGATCTCGCGGCAGTACTGCTCCTCCTCAACGGTTTCGGCGAGGTGGGTGTGCAGCTTCAGTCCGAGCGTCCGGGCGAGTGCGGCAGACTCCTCCATCAGTCGCGTCGTCACCGAGAACGGTGAACACGGTGCGACGACGACCTGCGTCCATGCGCCGTCGGCGATCCCTGCAAGACGCTTGGTGTCGGCAAGTACATCGTCGATCGACTCGACGAGGTTGTCGGGCGGGAGGCCGCCGTCGGACTCACCGAGATCCATCGAGCCGCGCGAGGCGACGATCCGCACGCCCAGCTCGCGCGCTGCTTGCAGCTCGGCTTCGACGAGGCCCGAGACGCCTCGCGGGAACACGTAGTGGTGGTCGAACACGGTCGAACAACCCGAGAGGGCGAGTTCCGCAAGCCCGGTGCGCGCCGCCGCGTACTCCATCTCGTCGTCGATTCGCGCCCACACCGGATAGAGCGTGCGCAGCCACGTGAAGAGGTCGGCGTCGACGGCCCGGGCGCGTGTGAGCGTTTGGTACAGGTGGTGGTGTGTGTTGATCAGGCCGGGCGTGACGACCGCACCGCCAAGATCTTCGCGCGGGCCCGCCGGTGGTTCGCCCGAGCCGGTGGCGACGATCAGGCCGTCCTCGATCTGCACCCAACCACTTGGGTGTTCGGTTCCGGCGTCGTCCATCGTGACGACCCAGGCGTTTGTGAGGATCACGCTTCCACCGCCAGAGGAACGATCTCGAATCGGTTGACGTCGATCAAGCCCCGGTCGGTGATCTTCAGGCTTGGGATCACCGAGAGGGCGAGGAACGCGAGCAGCTGGAACGGCGATTCGATCTCGCAGCCGAGGTCAGCGGCCGCCTTGAGCACGGCATGGCTGCGCTCGAGCACCTCGTCGAGCGGCGCGTCGGAGAGCAGGCCGGCTACGGGGAGGGGCAGCTCGGCGAGGACGTCTGCGCCGTCGACAACGACGATGCCGCCGCCGATGTTCGCGAGCCGTCGCACGGCGAACGCCATGGCTGCGTCCGACATGCCAGCAACGACGAGGTTGTGGGCGTCATGGGCAACCGTCGAGGCGATCGCGCCGCGCGAGAGACCGAAGCCCTTCACGAGGCCCAGCCCGACCCGGCCGGTGCCGAGGTGACGTTCGATCACTGCGATCTTCGCGTGGTCGCGGCCTGTGTCGGCGATCACCTCACCGCCGCGCGTGACGGGTTCTTCGATGACAAGGTCGGTCACGATCTGCCCGGGGATCAGCCCGATGATGCGTGCCTTCGTGCCGGGCTCCTCGTTCCAGGCGATGCGGAACTGCTCGGGTCCGAGTGCGCCGATACGCACGGTGTGCTTGACCCAGTCGGGCACGGGCGGACGCGGGATCTCGCCGATCGGCACGCCTGACTTGAGGACAACCTCGGGGACAAACTCGACGAGGTTGGGCAGCACCAAGATGTCTGCCTCGTAGCCGGGTGCGATGGCACCGATGTGGCTCAGGCCATGCCACAGACAGGGGCTGAGAGTGGCGGCAACGATCGCGTCCTCGGGCGGGATACCGGCGGCGACGGCCTCGCGCACCATGCTGTTGATGTGGCCGTCCTCGGCGATGTGCTCCGGCTCGCGGTCGTCGGTGCAGAACGCGATGCGACTGGGGCCGTACTCCGCAAGCAGCGGCAGCAAGGTGTGCAGGTTGCGCGCCGCCGAGGCTTCGCGGATCAGGAGCCATAGGCCCTTGCGTAACCGCTCGCGCCCTTCTTCGAGATCGGACGCCTCGTGGTCGGAGCGGATGCCCGCGGCGGCATAGGCGTTCAGCGCGTTGCCGCGCACACCCGGCGCGTGGCCGTCGACGTGTGTCGAGAGCGAGAGCTTCTCGAGCTCAGCCGGGTCACCGGAGATAACGCCCGGGAAGTTCATCATCTCGGCGAGGCCGATCACCCGGCGGCGGCGCAGCAGCGCGTCGAGATCACCCGGGCTTAGCCGGCGGCGTGGGCTTTCGAAGTTCGAGGCCGGCACACACGATGAGGCCATGAACCACACATCGAGCGGGATGTCGCTGCACAGGTCAAGCAGCCAGTGAACGCCGTCGGTGCCGAGGACGTTCGCGATCTCGTGCGGGTCGGCAACGACTGCGGTGGTGCCGAACGGCAGCACCAGCCGCGCGAACTCGTCGACGAGCAGCTTCGATGATTCGAGGTGGAGATGCGCGTCGACGAAGCCGGGGACGAGGTACCGCCCGGTCGCGTCGAGTGTCGTCATTCCCGCGTAGTCGCCGAGGCCAGCAATGACGCCATCGACGATCGCGACATCGGTCTTGAGCCACTCGCGCGTGAACACCGAAAGCACCTGTCCGCCCTTGATCACGAGGTCGGCGGGTTCGTCACCGCGGGCGACTGCGAGACGTCGAGAAAGGTCTGCTGCCATAGAACGAGAACCGTACAGTTCCGCCATGGATGTGTTGACTCCGCGCTCGCTTTCGGAGGCGCTCGCCCTGCGCGAGGCGCACCCGGAGGCTCTTCCGATTCAGGGAGGCACCGACGTCATGGTCGGGCTGAACTTTGACCGTGCCCATCCGGCCGCACTCCTCAACCTGAACGAGGTCGTCGAGCTGCGCGAATGGGCGCCGAGTGGCGATGGCTATCGGATCGGCGCAGGGGTGACCTACGCCGAGATGATGAGCGGCCCGCTCGCGGCGGAGTTCCCGGCACTCGCCGAAGCATCACGCACCGTCGGCTCACCCCAGATCCGTAACCGCGGGACGATCGGCGGCAACCTCGCGACCGCCTCGCCCGCAGGCGACTCGATTCCGCCGCTCGTCGTTGCTGGGGCCGAGGTCGAGTGCACCTCGGTGCGCGGCGCCCGTCGCATCCCCGTCGCCGATTTCGTCACGGGGGTGAAGCGCAACGCGCTTGCCGCCGATGAGCTGATTACCGCGATCCACCTGCGTCCGTCGGGTGTCGCCGAGACCTTCCTGAAAGTTGGGCCACGCAACGCCATGGTGATCGCTGTGTGCTCGCTGGCCGTCTCGGCCGGCGATGAGCTGCGCGCCGCGTTTGGGTCGGCCTCGCCGCGCCCGGTGCTTGTCACGGCTCCTCGTGGCGAAGCCGCGACGTTTCCGGCGCAGGTCGCGGCGGCTGCCTCGCCGATCGACGATGTTCGCGGAACGGCCACCTATCGCCGCCACGCGATCGAGGTGCTCACACGACGGGCGCTTGAGAGGTGCCTCGCGTGAGGATCAACGTGCGCGTCAACGGTGTGCCGAGCGAGGCCGACTGCTGGGAGGGCGAGTCGTTGCTCTTCGCCCTGCGCGAGAAGCTCGGCTTCCCGGGCTCGAAGAACGCGTGCGAGCAGGGCGAGTGCGGGTCGTGCTCGGTGCTCCTCGACGGTGTTCTCGTGTGCGCGTGTCTCGTGCTGGCCGCGCAAGCCGACGGCCACGATGTGACGACGATCGAAGGGCTCGGCACCGAGGAGGAGCTGCACCCGGTGCAGGCGGCGTTTGTCGAGACCGGCGCGGTGCAGTGCGGGTTCTGCACACCGGGCCTTGTCGTTGCCGCGGCCGACCTGCTCGAGCGTGTTTCCGACCCGAGCGACGACGAGATCCGCGAGGCGCTCTCGGGGAACCTCTGTCGGTGCACCGGGTACGTGAAGATCTTCGAAGCCGTCCGTCTCGCTGCCTCGCGGGGTGCTGGCGCGTGACCGTCGTACTGACACCGGGCAAGCTCGGCGTCGGTCGCGTCGGCGACCGTGCGCTTCGTTCGGATGGCACACCGAAGGTGCAGGGCCAGTTCGCGTTCGCGAGCGACATGATCGCGCCAGGGATGCTGTGGGGCCACACCGTTCGCAGCCCGCACGCTCACGCAGAGATCGTCGAGATCGACATCAGCGAGGCGGTTGCGATGCCAGGCGTACACGCGGTGCTCACGCACGCCGACGTGCCGGGTGCGAAGACCTACGGACTCGAGTTCGCCGATCAGCCAGTGCTTGCAATCGACCGAGTTCGGTACTACGGCGAGGCTGTCGCTCTCGTTGCGGCCGAGCATCCCGAGCAGGCGCGGCGTGCAGCCGAGCTCGTGAAGGTCACCTACCGCGAGCTTGTGCCCGTCACCGACATGGAGCGCGCGCTTGAGTCTGCACCGCTCCATGCGGGCAAGCCCACCGCGGGCCATGGCTACCGCGAAGACGATCGACCAAACGTTGTGCGCCATGTTGTGATTCGCCACGGCGATCCCGACGTCGAAGGCGACGTGACCGTGACCGGCACCTACGAGCTTGGCATTCAAGATCAGGCGTTCCTTGGCCCCGAGTCGGGCCTCGCTGTGCCTGACGGTGAAGGTGGCATCGACATCTATGCGGCGACCCAATGGCTGCACGTCGATCGCCGCCAGATCGCGCCGTGTCTGAACCTGCCCGAGCAGCAAGTACGGCTCCATCTGGCAGGCGTCGGCGGCGCGTTCGGCGGTCGCGAGGATCTCTCGATGCAGATCCACGCTGCGTTGCTCGCGCTGCACACCAACCGTCCAGTGAAGATCGTCTACAACCGCGAAGAGTCATTCTTCGGCCACGTCCATCGCCATCCGGCTCGCATCTGGGCGGAGCACCGGGCGACCCGGGAGGGTCGGATCGTGTGCGTGAAGATGCGCATCTTGCTCGATGGCGGCGCGTACGCATCGAGCTCGACTGCGGTGGCGGCCAACGCGGCGTCGTTTGCGATCGGGCCGTATGCCGTCGCGAACGCGTTGCTCGAAGCGACGGCGGTCTATACGAACAACCCGCCGTGTGGAGCGATGCGCGGCTTCGGTGCCGTGCAGACCTGCTTCGCTGCCGAGGCGCAGATGGACAAGCTCGCTGACCTGCTCGGCATCGACCCGATCGAGCTGCGACTGCTGAACGCCGCGGCGCCCGGGGATGTGCTGCCGACCGGCCAGCGGATCGAGGGGTCGTTCCCCGTCGCCGCAACGATCCGTGCAGCTGCCGCGCTTGAGCCACCCGCACCCGAGCCATTGCCGCGCGATCCGCTCCGCCTTCCGGGCGGCGCCGGAAATACGACGCGTGGCGAAGGCGTGAAGCGCGGCATCGGCTTTGCGGTCGGCTTCAAGAACATCATGTTCTCGGAGGGCTTCGACGACTCAACGGCGGCGCGGGTGCAGCTCTTCGCCGATGGCTCAGCCGAAGTGCACTGCGCGTCGGCCGAGGTCGGCCAGGGCGTCTCCGACGTGATCCTGCAGGTTGCACGCACCGAGCTTGGCACTGATCTTGTGCGGCTCGCGCCGCAGACAACCGCGACCGTCGGCTCTGGCGGGTCGACCTCCGCGTCCCGCCAGACCTGGATGGCAGCGAGTGCCGTGCGCGATGCCTGCCGTGCGGCAATCGAACGGCGTGATGCCGGTGACGCCGAGGTGGATGTCGAGATCGTCTACCGCCATGCCGAGACAACACCGCTCGATCCCGAGACCGGTCAGATCACCGGTGACCGTGCACACGTTGCGTTCTCGGTGTGCGCGATGAAGGTCGTTGCCGAGGTTGATGTCGAGCTTGGGCTGACCCGCATCGTGTGGATCGGCGCGGCGCAAGATGTCGGCCGGGCGATCAACCCGCTTGCTGCCGAAGGGCAAGTGCAAGGCGGCGCTGCGCAGGGAATGGGTCTCGCGGTGATGGAGGAGATCCAGACGCGCAACGGACTGATCACCAACGCGAGCTTCACCGACTACTTGATCCCGACGGCCCTCGACATGCCTGCCATGGATGTGGTGCTCGTTGAGGATCCCGATCCCGCCGGCCCGTTCGGCGCCAAGGGAATCGGTGAGCCGCCAACGGTGACGGCAACCGCCGCCGTCGCCTCAGCGCTCCGGGCTGCTTCCGGCCAGCCGCTCACCCGCGTGCCGGTCACACCAGAGGCCCTCATCGGCCTCTCTCGTTAGGAGGGGCCGGTTCATTCGGGCGTGGGAGTCGCGGGTGGCTCTTCGCGCACGACGACGGCGACTGAGCCAACAACGATCGCCGCACCGACGACAGCAAGCGCTGTCAGATGCTCGCCACGAAAGGCGATGCCGAGGGCGATCGCCACAACCGGGTTGACGTAGGCGTAGGTCGAGACGAGCCCGATCGGCGCGTTCACAAGCAACCAGGTGTAGGCCGAGTAGCCGACGATCGAACCGATCGTCACCAGGTAGACCCATGCGAGGATCGAGCTCGTCGACGGCGCAAAATGGTGCGTCGTGAAGGCCGCAAATGGGAGCATCAGCGCACCACCGATCAGCATCTCCCAGGTTGTCGCGGCAAGCGAGTTCGCGGGCATTGGCAGACGGCTTGAGAGCAGCGAGCCGACAGCCCACATCACCGCCGAGACGACGCAGAGCGCGATACCGAGCCCGGTTGCGCCACCATGCGGGCGTAGGAGCAGCGCGATGCCGGCGAAGCCGATCACGACGCCGCCGATCGCGAGCGTCGGCATGTGCTCCCGCAGGCCGAGCCGCATGACGACAACCCAAAGCGGCACCGAAGCGATGAGCAGCGACGCGATGCCGATGTCGATGTGTTGCTCAGCGAAAAAGAGGACGGCGTTGGCGCCAGGCAGCAGAGCCCCGACGAGCGCGCACGAGAGAAGCTCCCGCCGCGGCATCCGCAGCGATCCCTTGCTGCGCATCACGATCAACGCCATCAACGCACCCGCGGCAAGGAAGCGCGTTGATGCCGCGAGCATGATCGGGATCGTCTCGCCTGCGACCTGAATCCCGAGGTAGGTGGAGCCCCAGATGATGTAGACGATCCAGAGCGCGACCCACGTCTTCGCCTTGGTGCTCACCGTGAAAGTGACAGTGCTGCACCGGCTGCGAGGAGGATCATCCCGGCGGCGCGCGGCCAAGAGATCCCAACCTGTTCGACACCGAACAGGCCGAAGCGATCGATCACGGCACCCATGACAAGCTGCCCCGCGATCAAGATGCCAATCGTCGCGGCAGCGCCGATGCGCGGCTGCGCGACGGTGATCGCCAATACGACGATCAGTCCCATCAGCCCGCCGAGCCACATCCATGGCGGTGCCTTGGTGAAGCTCGTCAGGTGGCCGATGCCGCCGCGAACGGCGACCAGGACGCAGACGCCAAGGAGCAACTGGATGCTCGTCGCGACGACGAGCGCTTCAACGACACCGATCCGTCCACCAAAGCGACCCATGACCGCCACCTGGATTCCACCAGCGAGACCGGCAAGAACGGCGAAGAGCGCGGCTACAGCGTTCATGCGCGCGACGACAGCCAGCGCGCAGCGCCAGTTGGGCAAGGTCGAGGTGCGGGGTGGCCGTGCATCGGGAAGTGCCTTGCGAGTCTACGCGCGAGGGTCGTCTGCGCCCGTATTCTCAACTAGGGTGCGGGCGTGGCGCTTGTTGAGATCTCCCGTGCAGATGCAGTTCTGACCCTCACGCTGAATCGGCCCAACCGGCTGAATGCGCTCGATATCGCGATGGCGGACGAGCTGAATGCCGCGCTGGCTGTTGCCGCCGATCCCGCGATCCGCGCCGTTGTAATTACAGGGGCAGGCCGCGGCTTCTGTGCCGGTCAGGATCTCGGGCGGCTCGAGGACCACACGCCGCTTGACGACCTCCTACGGGAGCATTACCACCCGATCGTGCTGCTCGTCCGGGAGCTTGAGAAGCCGGTGATCGCCTCGGTGAATGGGCCGGCTGCCGGGGCGGGGCTCTCGCTCGCACTCGCCTGCGATGTGCGGATCGCCGCGACGTCAGCGACGTTCGTACCCGCCTACGGCAAGATCGCTCTCGCACCAGGAGCGGGAGCCACGTGGTTCCTGCGTCGCACTCTCGGCACCGCACGAGCCTTCGAGTGGCTTGCCACCGGAACTCGGTTGAGCGCCGCCGACGCACGGCTGTGGGGACTCGTGACGGAGGTGGTGCCCGACAAGAAGCTCGTGAGCCGCACCGCCGAGCTTGCTTCGCAGTACGCGGCTCTCCCGACGCGCGCGGTGTGGGAGCTGAAGCGGCTGCTCGATGCCGCCGAGGACACGACCTTCGCGCTGCATCTCGATGACGTCGCACGCGCGCAAGGTGAGCTTGGCCGGACGCGCGACTACATCGAGGGGCGCACCGCGTTTGCCGAAGGGCGCGAGCCTGCGTTCGACGGCCAGCCAGCCTCCGAGTAGGCCAACCCGCTCTCGACGCTCTACGATGGCCGCGGTGGGCGTGGCATTGATCGTCAACCCGTTTTCGAGCGGGGTTCGACGCGACCTCGTTGAGGACGTCGAACGTGTGCTGCGCCGGTACGTCGAACACCTCGAACTACACCTCACCGAAGCGCGCGACCACGCCACTGAACTGGCACGTGCCGCGGCGGCAGAGGGCCACACGATTGTGGTCTTTGCCGGCGACGGGACCTACAACGAAGCGATCAACGGGGCAGCCGGTGCCGCCACGTTCGGGTTCATCCCGGGTGGCGGCACGAGCGTCCTGCCGCGCGCGCTCGGTTTGCCGCGCGATCCGCTGCTCGCGACCGGGAAAATTGGTGAGGCGATCCAAGCGGGCGGGGTGAGAACGATTTCGCTCGGGCGGGCAAACGGTCGCCTGTTCGCGTTCGCCGCTGGAGTTGGCTTTGACGCCGACGTCGTGCGTCGGGTCGATCGGCGAGGTCGTCGCGAGGACGGTCGCCGCGCACCGAACTCCGCGTTCGTTGCTGCCGCGCTCGGCGCGTTTGCCGGGAGCGGCTTCCACCTTGGTGAGTCGATCGAGATCGAGGGTCACGGCCGTGCAGCCTTCATTCTCGTCGCGAATGGCGCGCCGTACACGTACGCCGGATCGGTGCGGTTTCGGTTGGCGCGCGAGTCGACCTTCGAGGACGGCCTTGCTTGGGTCGCACCGCGAACGGTGTGGCCCGTGTCGGCAGGCACCCTCGTGTACCGCGCGTTTCGTGGGACGGCGCCGCGAGCCCGGAACGTCTTCGCCGGTATCGATGACGACCGTCTCGTCATTCGCTGCGACACACCGCAGCCGTTTCAGGTGGATGGCGAAGACCTTGGAGATGTCACCGAGGTTGAGTTCCTCGCTGTGCGTAATGCCCTCACCGTCGTGAGCTGACCCGTCGCCTACACTGGCTGCTGATGGGAGCCTGGTACACGATCGGACTACTCGCGGGCATCGGTGTTGCTGTGGGCATCGCTGCCGCAGCGGTGATTCCGCGCGCGATCGTGACGATCCTCGCGGGCGCTGTTGTTGGCGCCATAGCTGGGATCCTGATCGGTGATTGGAGCGATGCCGTGTCGGGAGCGATCGGTGGCGCAGCTGGCGGCTTCGGTGCTGAGCCGGTCTTCGCGGGTGCGCTGCGCCGCGGCGGCACACGCTCGGGCCTTGCCGTGTTCGCCGTTGGCGGTGCTGTCGCTGCTGCCGCGGTTGCCTTCATTCCGGTTGCGGGATACCTCGAAGCGGTGGTGCTTCCGGCGCTCGCCCTTCGCTTGCGTTCGCGCGCTCCTGAGCGCTACGCCGGCCTGCGCACGCTCGCCAAGGATTAGGGCCGCATGCGACCTGAGGTGACGTCGTGAGTCGCCCGGTCGTCCTGATCGTGATCGACGGGCTCACGCCCGCGATGCTCGAAGCGACCGATCTCCCGGCGCTGCGGCACCTGCTCGACAACGGCATCTACCGCCGCGCCGTCTCGACCTTTCCGTCGCTGACGCCGGTCTGCCTTGCCTCGATCGCGACAGGCGCGGGCCCCGACGAACATCACATCCCGCACCTCGTGTGGTGGAACCGGGCCGAGCAGCGGCTCGTCGAGTACGGGTCGTCGTTTGGCGCCGTGCGGGCTGCGGGTCTTGCCCAGGGGATCCGCGACACGATGGTCAACCTGAATGAGATCCACCTCTCGTCGAACGTCGAGACAATCTACGAGACGCTCGAGGACACGGGTCTCACCGCGGCTGCGATCAACATCACCACCTATCGCGGGCGAACGCAGCACCGTGCCGTTATCCCAGGTCTCCCGGTGATCTCGGGGCCGAAGCGCCTGTTCTTCTTCAGCGTCTACGAGTCCGACCGGACGGGCGCACCGATCCTGATCCCGAATCGAAACCAGGGCTCTGTCGACGCATACGCCGCGGCGGTTGGACGGTGGCTCGTCACGCGAGACGGCTTCGACTTCCTCGTCTACTACCTCCCCGACTATGACTTTGCCTCGCACGCACAGGGGCCAGGCGTCGCGCACGAGGCGCTCGCGCGCAGCGATGCGGCGGTCCAGGCTCTGATGGATGCCGCTGGCGGTCCCGATGCGTTCCTCGAGCGCTATGCTGCTCTGCTCTGCTCCGACCACGGCCAGACTGCCGTGCACACGCCAGCAAAGATTGAGATTCCCGGAGCCCTCGTGACGGCGTCGAATCGCGCGGGCATGGTCTACGGCGACGACCCACGGGCGCTCGCCAAGGCGCTTGCCGGAGAGCCTTCCGTCGAAGCCGTGGTCTTCCTCGAGAACGGGGAGCTCGTGGCACAGCGCGGCGGCGACGAGGACATCGCGATCCTCGACGACTATCCCGACGGCCGCGAGCGTGCGCGACGTGCCCTCCACAACCCGAACGCCGGTGAGGTGATCTTCACCGCTGCCGACGGGTACGAGTTCATCGATCTCGGCGGCGGACACCACGCGGGTGGTGGCAGCCACGGCTCGCTTGCGGCGTCAGACTCCGACGTCCCGATGCTGAGCGTCGGGCTTGGCGAACCGCCCGCGTCGATCCTTGGAATCAAGGACACGATCGTCTCGCACTTCGCCCGTAGCGCTGGCTAGACCCGCTTTTCGCTCGTCCGAGCGCGTGGGGTGATAGCGTCGGCCCGTCTTGGCCGCTTCCGATCGCGCCTTGCAGGCCCTGCGTAAAACCGACAACTGGCTCCAGCTGGCCAAGTTCGGTGTCGTTGGTGTGAGCGGGTATGTGATCTACCTTGGCATCTATGCCGCGCTGCTCGGACTCGGTGCGCACTCGGCTGCTGCAGTGGCGTTTGTCGTCTCGGCGGCGAACAACTACTGGTGGAACCGGTACTGGACGTTTGCCCAGCAGAAGGGCCACTTTGGAACGCAGGGCCTGCGTTTCTTCGTCGTGTCGCTCGTCGCATTCGCGACGAACCAGGTGTGGCTCTACGTCTTCCTCGATCTCGCCGGCTTCGGCAAGCTTGTTGCGGCAGCAATCGCGATCGTGTTCGTGACGCCGGTGAACTTCCTCGGCAACAAGCTTTGGTCATTCCGGCAGTAAGACGCCTTGTTGCGCTCGCGGTGGTCGTGGCTGCCGCGACGGTCGCGGCGGGCGGAGCAGCGGCTGCCACGGGAACCGGTACTGCGACAACGATCCCCGGTTCGCCGGGCTCGGGCGCACCGGCGCCACCCGCGCTTGGTATCCACCATCGCCTGACCGAGAAGACCGCCACGCGGATCTTCCTCGAGGACACCAAGGTCTCGTCGTGGCTGAAGCGCTACCCGACAGATCCTCAGACGGCCGCGACGCTCAAGGACGGTTCGTGGACCGTCAACGTGTGGTCGGGTAACGCGGGGGAGATTGCGACCGGGAAGGTCGACGACTCGCTTGCGGTCGTGATGGAGGCGTGGACGGGGCCGCAGGTGGCCTGGACGATGGCGCGCGGCCAGCAGGGCGCGTTTGGCGGCCAGAAGATCAACAGCACGCCCGTGTGGCTCGCGTTTTGCGTGATCTTTCTGCTCGGACTCGTCGACTGGCGGCGGCCGTTCTCGGTTCGGACGATTGACCTCGTCGCGCTGCTGTCATTCTCGGTCTCGCTCTTCTACTTCAACAAAGGCGACGTGCTGATGTCGGCGCCGCTCGTCTACCCACCGTTTCTGTGGCTGCTGCTTCGCTGCTTTTGGATCGGGGCGCGCGACCGTCCATCACGGGGAGATGTCGTGTGGCCGGTCTGGATCCTGCTTGCGGCAACCGTCTTCCTCGCGGGGTTCCGCATTGGACTAAACGTGCGCGACTCGAACGTGATCGACGTCGGCTACTCGGGCGTCATTGGTGCCGACCGGATCTGGCACGGGCAGAGTCCCTACGCCCACTTCCCCGTCGAGCGAACACGTAAGGCGTGCGGGCCGGCCGATTCGAACGGTGAGATCCGCGACCGGGTTCAGACGAACGGTCGGTGCGAGAGCGCGAACGAGCGTGGCGATACCTACGGGCCTGTGGCGTACGAGGCGTACATCCCCGGGTACCTGCTCTTCGGTTGGAGTGGCAAGTGGGACTCGCTGCCTGCGGTCCACTTCACTTCGATCGTGTGGGACATGCTCGCGCTTATCGCCCTCGGCCTTGTTGGGCGAAGGCTCGGTGGTCCCAAACTCGGTGCGACGCTGGCGTTTGCGTGGGCGGCGTGGCCGTTCACGCAATACGCGTCGAGCTCGAACACGAACGACATGATCGGCCCTGCCCTGCTTACGGTCGGCTTCTTGCTCTACACCTCGTCATTCCAGCGTGGTGTGTTCTCGGCGCTCGCCGGGTGGACGAAGTTCGGGTCGCTCCTGCTGCTGCCACTGTGGGCTGGGTACCCCGAGGCCCGCGCGTTCCGCGGTCGTACGGCCTACCTCTGCGGTTTCGTGTTTGCGACAGGCCTCGCATTCGTCGTCCTGTTGCTTGAGCCGTCGCCATTTCACGCTGCTCGGGTGTTTGTCGATCGCACCTTCATCTGGCAGAGCGGGCGCGACTCGCCGTTCTCGATCTGGGATTACCGCCAGTACCACGCCAAAGGACTGCCGGACCTCCACCGGGTGCAGTACCTGCTCGAAGCGATGCTCCTCGGGGCGGCTCTCGCGTTTGGCCGGTGGCCGCGCCGACGATCACCACTTCGGCTCGCCGCGTTCACGGCGGTGCTCCTCGTCGGCTTCGAGATGGTGCTGACGCACTGGTACTACCCCTACCTCGTCTGGATGTACCCGTTCGTCGCGATCACCCTGCTGATCCCGCGGCCGCCTGCCAACACTGCTCCTGAAGCAGATGTGTCTGTCGAACCCGCACCACCTGCTGAGGTGAGCGATGCGGCTGCGGCTCCCGGCTAACGTCGCGCCTGCGTTCGTCGCGGCAGGCGCGTTTCTTCTCTGCTGGGGCCTGATCCACCAGGGCTTTTACGCCGATCGGGTCCTCACGGACATCCCGACCTATGCGAATTACGGCGCGCAGATGCGGGCGGGCCATGTTCCGTACCGCGACTTCCGGGTCGAGTACCCGCCGGGAGCGCTACCGACGTTCGTGGCGCCTGCCTTCTCCGGCGGATACGAGTCGGCGTTCGGGTGGTTGATGGCGGCCTGTGGCGTCGGGATGGTGTTCGTCGTCGCGGCGGGTACTAGCAGTCGCGCGGCGCTCGCATTCGTTGCCGTGTCGCCGCTCCTCGTTGGATCGCTCGACCCGACGCGGTACGACCTCTGGCCTACGTTTCTGCTGGCAGCTGCGCTCGTGGCTCTCGCGGCGGCCCGCCACAAGCTCGGCTTCGGCTTACTGGCAGCTGCGACTGCGGCGAAGGCGTTTCCGATCGTCGTTCTGCCGATCGCGCTCGTGTGGGTGTACCGCCGGAAAGGTGCACGGGCGACACGTCACGGCGCGTTGTTCTTCGTGGGTGTCCTCGCGCTGATCGTTTCACCGTTCGTTGCGCTTAGCCCGGGCGGCCTCTGGCAGTCGGTCGCGGGGCAGTTCTCGCGACCGCTTCAGATCGAGACGCTTCCCGCGGCCGTCGCGATGTGGCTCGGTCACCCGGCCGTCGCCAACACCCACGGGTCGTTCAACCTGATCCACCTCGATGCGGTCGCTGCGTGTTTCACGGCTTTCGAGGCCATCGCGCTCGTTGCGCTCTGGCTGGCGATCACCCGAGGGCCAATCGATCGCGCCCGCTTCCTGCAAGCCTCTGCCGCGAGCGTGGCGATCTTCGTCGCCTTCGGCAAGGTGCTGTCACCGCAGTATCTGATCTGGCTCGTCCCGCTCGTCGCGCTGCTGTCAGGTCGCCGGGCGATCGTCGCGTGCGGGCTCCTCGCCGGTGCGTTTGCGCTCACGCTCGTCTTCTTTCCGCGCAACTACTTTCCGTACGTCGAGCACGGGCAGCTCGCGTGGGTCGTTGTTTTGCGCGACCTCGTGCTCGTCGCGCTGGCGCTGTCGCTCAGCTTCGGCGCGGCTCAGCGATCGCGCGTCTGAAGAGCTCGCAGCTCGTCGCTCGGCCGTCGTCGCCACACTCGATCACGACGCCTTCGATGCGGACACCGCCTTCCGCAGGTTCGAGTCGCACTGGCATCCCGCTCGTGAAGCGACGGATCGCGAGCTCGGGGACGCTGCCAATGACCGAGTCGTGCGGGCCGGTCATGCCGGCATCGGTGATTGCCGCGGTGCCTCCCGCGAGGACGCGCGCGTCGTTTGTCTGCACATGCGTGTGTGTTCCGAGCACGGCCGTCACGCGTCCGTCGAGGTAGTGCGCGAGGGCGACCTTCTCGCTCGTCGCCTCGGCGTGGAAGTCGACGACGATGATCGAGGTCTCGCGCCTCGCCTCTTCAACGAGCCGGTCGGCTGCACCGAACGCGTTCTCCCACGGGTCGAGCATCATGCTGCCGAGCAGGTTGATCACGGCGACACCCCGTTGCACCGTCAGGCCGCGTCCGGGGGAAGCAGGCGACATGTTTGCGGGGCGAATCACCTTGTCGGTGCCCGAGAGGTACGGCGCAAACCCTCGCTGGCCCCACACCCAGTTGCCAAGCGTGATCACGTCGGCGCCGGCAGCGAGGATCTTCTCGGCAAGTCGTGCTGTGATGCCGCGACCATCCGCGGCGTTCTCGCCGTTGACGATGCAGAAGTCGATCTCGAGCTCCTCCTTGATCGTCGGCAGGTGTGCTTCGACTGCACGCCGCCCTGGCGCGCCGAACACGTCGGCAAGAAAGAGGATCCGCATCGCGCTGCGGACGGTATCGCAGCGGTTACGGAACCTGGAGCGTCGCTGTGGTGTGAACCTCAACGAGCACGTGGTTGCCCGTGTCGTTCGTGTACCGCGCAAGCGCCTGCTTCTCGACGTGCGAGAGATCGAGAATCGTTCCGAGCTTCGATACCGACGAGAGCACGGCCGACCCGACATGGAGCGACGGATCGACGCCGACGCGCGACACCGAAACGACGAGTGACGGCGAGCCGTTTGGCTGGATGTCAATGCGCTGACCTGCGACCGAGCCGTTGAGAATCACATCGTTGATGCCAACGATCGTGCCGTCGACAGGTGCGTACACATCGGAGCCCGATGCCGCGCCCACAGCGAGCGCCGAGAGCGCCGGGCCGGGCCCGCCACCAAGCGCGAACCAGCGAGGCGAGCCGCCGCCCCCACCAACGAGCTTGTGAAAGAGCCGTGTGAGCAGCCCGGCGTTCGCCTGCGTTCCGAGCGGTGCGAGGGTCAGCGACCCGTCACTGCCACCGAGGTAGCCGATCGCTGTCAGGCGTCTCTGGCTGACCGGAAGTTGGAGTCGGAGTCCGCCAAGTCGAGCGATGACCTCGGGCGTCGGTGGCCCAGCCGGCAACAGACGCGTTGGGCTCGAAGGAGCTGAGATCGTTTGCGCCGTACCTGCGCCACCGAACGCGCTCACCAGCAAGCCGACCACGGCGATCAGGGAGATCGCGAGCAGCAAGGCGATGCGGCGGCGGCGGATATCCGCGACTCGGTTGGGGCCGGGCCGTGAAACGCCGCGCCGATGACCGGGGCGCAGCGGCATTGGGGTGACCGTACCGGACCCCTTCCGGCCGGGCAACCGCGCGTTGTCGTCCCAGGCATCCGGATCGAGAGCGAGTGCACCGTCATCCGCGAACGACCAATCCCAGGCCGGTGGCCGGTTGTCGCCGAAGCCGCGGGTACGATCGGAAGCGTGGAAGCTCCGGCCGGCCAGGTGGACGCTCCTTCCGGGCTCCCGCCTCGCGTTCGCATCCCGCGCTGGATTCAGCTCGTGGGGCTGCCGCTCGTGGCGTTCCTCGCGTTCGGGATTGCGCAGACCGTCGGTCACACCGTCGTCCTGTTCGTCGTCGCCGGGCTGATCGCGCTGTTCCTCGACCCGCTCGTTCGGGCCGTCGAAAAGGTGGGGCTTCGGCGCGGCCTCGCGGTCGCGCTTGTGTACCTGGCGTTTCTCGCTGCGCTCGTGGTGATCATCGGTG
The DNA here is from genome assembly GCA_903915545.1 of uncultured Actinomycetes bacterium. Taxonomy (GTDB): domain Bacteria; phylum Actinomycetota; class Thermoleophilia; order Gaiellales; family Gaiellaceae; genus PALSA-600. The sequence goes on from CAIWTI010000038.1 coordinate 29,325, forward strand.
CGCTAGCGACTGTCGTTGTCGGGCAGACAAAGACAGCTGCAAGCCGGTTCAACTCGTATTTCACAGTGGCGAACGGACGGACCCACAAGACCGACGCCTCACGCGACGTCGATCGGCTGCAGCGGTGGCTCGACGCGAACCACCTGCGCGGGATTCAGATCGCGAAGCCCGGCCACAAGTTCGTCGACTCGATTCGCAAGCGCGACGTCGGGAAATACACCTCACGTGCCGTCAGCTTCGTCGAGGGCGCGGCGATCTCAATCGGCAAGGCGCTCTTCTCGACGGTGCTCGTGATCGTCGTATCGGTCTACATGCTGCTCGACCTGCGCCGCTTCGGCAAAGCGCTCGATCGGCGCTTCCCACCGCACACGGGGCCGCCACTCTTACGCCGAGCCGAAGACGCCCTCGTCTCGTATCTGCGAGGCCAGATTTTGCTGAGCCTGATCATGGGCGTCTCCGCCGGGCTGGGCCTCTATCTCCTGGGCATCACAGGGCTGCTGCCGGGAGCCGACACCTACGCGCTGCTCTTTGGTGGGTGGGTTGCGGTCACCGAGCTGCTGCCCTACGTCGGCCCCTGGATCGGTGCGATTCCGCCGCTCATCTTCGCGGCGGTCGTGCATCCCGTTGCGGTGATCTGGGTGGCGATCCTGTTCCTGATCATCCACCAGGTTGAAGGCCACGTTGTCGTCCCGAACGTGATGGGCAACGCATTGCGCCTACACCCGCTGCTCGTGATCCTTGGGTTGCTTGCGGGGATCGATATCGATGGGCTCGCGGGGGTGCTGATGGCGCTGCCGCTGCTGGCAGTGGCGCGAGCAACATGGGAGTTCTTTGGCGAGCGTGTCGAATTCGAGCGCTGGCGCAACGGCACGATTCCGGTCGAAGTCGAGATCGAGCACGTCGCAGGCGACTGACCGGTCGGGCTCTCGCCGACCCGCTGCGATCTTCCGTCTACCCTTGAACCCATGACGGAGTTTCCTGCGATCCGCTTGCGCCGTCTTCGGCGCACACCGGCATTGCGTTCCCTGGTGCGCGAGACGACGCTCTCGCTCGACAACATCGTGATGCCGCTCTTCGTGGCACCCGAGCCGCTGCACAATGCCCGCCTCCCAGGCATGTCGCGTCATACGATCGACGGGCTGCTCCGTGAATGCGAGGAGCTCGCTCGTCTCGGTGTTCCCGGAGTGATCCTCTTCGGCATCCCGGAAGACAAGGACGACGAAGGCACGGGCGCGTGGATCGCTGATGGGATCGTGCAGCAGGCCTTGCGTGCGGTGAAAGCCCGTTTCCCCGATCTGTTGCTGATGACCGACGTGTGCCTATGCGAGTACACGACGCATGGCCATTGCGGTGTGCTGCACGGCAACGAGATCGACAACGACGCGTCGCTCGAGCACATCGTGCGTACCGCCGTTTCGCATGTTGAGGCGGGCGCCGACGTCGTCTGCCCGAGCGACATGATGGACGGGCGAGTCGGAGCGATTCGTGCGGCGCTCCCGGACACGCCGATCATCTCGTACGCCGCCAAATACGCGTCGGCGTTCTATGGGCCATTCCGCGAAGCCGCCGGCTCGACGCCCTCGTTCGGCGACCGTCGCACCTACCAAATGGACTTCGGCAACCTGCGCGAGGCGCTGCGTGAGTGCGAGCTCGATATCGCTGAGGGCGCCGACATGCTCATGGTCAAGCCGGCGCTTGCCTACCTCGACGTTCTCCGTTCGATGCGCGATCGCTTCGATCTGCCGCTCGCCGCGTACAACGTCTCGGGTGAGTACGCGATGATCCGAGCGGCTGCGGCTGCGGGTGATCTCGACGAGCGAAGCGCGGTGCTCGAGTCGCTCACCGCAATGCGTCGAGCTGGCGCTGACGTGATCTTCACCTACTGGGCAAAGGAGCTTGCGGCATGGCTGTAGGTGGCGGACTTGAACGCAGCGAGCTCTGGCATCGCGCCCAGAAGCTGATCCCTGGCGGTGTGAACTCTCCCGTTCGCGCCATGCGCTCGGTTGGCATTCCGGAGCCGCTCTTCGTCGCCCGGGCGAAGGGTGCGTACCTCGAGACAACCGACGGACGTCACCTGCTCGACTGGGTGCAGTCGTGGGGGCCGCTGCCCTTTGGGCACGCCGACCCCGAGACGATCGAGGTTGTTCGAGAAGCCGCGCTCGATGGCACGACATACGGCGCATCGACTGAACGCGAGGTCGATCTTGCGGCCGAGCTTGTCGACGCGCTCCCGTCGGTCGAGCAGGTTCGCCTTGTGTCGTCGGGCACCGAGGCCGCGATGTCAGCGCTGCGGTTGGCGCGTGGGTTCACCCACCGCGATCGCATTATCAAGTTCGCAGGCTGCTACCACGGCCACGCCGATCCGTTCCTCGCCGCAGCCGGGTCAGGACTCGCAACGCTCGGGATCCCGGCAAGCCCAGGGGTTCCGACGGCCGTCACGGCCGACACGATCATCGTCGACTACAACGACATCGACGCGACAGCCGCGGCTGTTGAGCGGTACGGCGAGGGCCTCGCCGCGATCATCGTTGAGCCCGTCGCCGGCAACATGGGCTGCGTTCCGCCGGCGCCCGGATTCCTCGAAGGTCTACGCGCGCTCTGCGATGCGAGCGGTGCGCTGCTGATCTTTGACGAGGTGATCACTGGCTTCCGCGTCGGCCGTAGCGGCGCCCAGGGTCGGTACGGCGTGACGCCCGATCTGACGATCCTCGGCAAGATCGTCGGTGGCGGCCTGCCGCTTGCTGCCTTCGGCGGGCGTGCCGAGATCATGGGTCGGCTCGCCCCGGCGGGTGACGTCTATCAAGCCGGAACGCTCTCGGGGAATCCGCTCGCGACAGCAGCAGGACTTTCCGTCCTTCGTCGACTTCGTGATCCTCAGGTGTACGAAGAGCTCGAGCGCCGGTCGGCACGCCTTGAGGCAGGACTCGCACCCTATGGCCGTGTTCAGCGAGTCGGCGCGATGCTCACGTTCTTCACCGGGAGCGATCCCGTCACGCGATTCGTCGAGCTCGACACCGAGCGTTACGCCGAGCTCTTCCGCGGGCTCCTCGACCAAGGTGTGTACCTCGCTCCCAGCCAGTACGAGTGCATGTTCCCCTCGCTTGCACATGGCGACGAAGAGATCGATCGCACCATCGCGGCGGTCGCCTCGATCGTCGGGTGAGCGGCGTGGTTGAACCCAGCGAACTGCGCGGGAAGACGGTGCTCGTCGAGGTCACGTGCATCTCGCCGGGGGGAACCGAGATCGACCGCTTTCAGGTGTACGGGGTGATCGAGCTTGCCTCGGAACTCTCGATCGGTATTCGCCGCAAGGGCATGACCGAGCTCTACGGTCTGCCGCCGCTCTTCCACCGCTTCCGAGCGATCGAAGCCGACGAGCGTCCGATCTGGCGGCGGACAGAGGAAGAACTCGAAGGCGTCGACTACCTCGTCGACTTCGCGGTCTCCGTGGCCGACGCCGAGATGATGTTGATGGTTCGGAGTCTTGGGTTTCAGCAGTGACCGCGACGGGCGAAACGATCACGGAGGGCGCGCGGAACGAGAGTCCGCTGTGGGCTGCCTCGCTGCGGCCAGAGCCCGAGTGGGTGCCAGTGTTTGGCGAGCTCGTGCCCGATGCGATCGCGCTCGGGTTGGAGACGGTGTACGAGGCCTACCTGGTGCACTACGGCCGAGGACGACTGTTCGCCCCGGACGACCCTGACGAAGCGGTACTTCTTGGCGACTACCTCTACGCACACGGCCTTGTGCGGATCGCCGATGCGGGTGGCGTAGCCGCTGTTGCCGTCATGGCCGAGCTCATCGCCACCTGTGCGGCGTTGCGGGCCGCTGGCGAACAGGGCGATGGTGACGCCTGGATCGAAGCGGTGCGAGGACTTGGCGGCGCTCCCGATGCCGCACAGATCTCCGCCGCGATGAGCCGACACTCCGCTAGAGTCGCCTCGTGACAATCGGCTCGATCCTCCTTGACGCGGCCACTGATGGCCGCAACGTGATTCTCGGAATGCTGCTCGTCGGCCTCTTCTTTTTGGCCGCGATCGGGGTCGGTGAGTTCGTGCGTACGTCGAACCATCGTCGCCACGAGCGCAAGCGCGCCCGTCCCCTCTAGAAAGGCGCGGGCCGATGGCCATCGCTGACCTCCGCGAGTGGATTGCGCTCCTCGAACGTGAGGGTGAGCTTCGTCGCGTCTCGGTTGAGGTTGACCCGCACCTTGAGATGACCGAGATCGTCGATCGGACGGTTAAGGCCGGTGGGCCCGCATTGCTCTTTGAACGACCGAAGGGCAGCGCGCATCCCGTGCTCGTCAATCAGTTCGGCACGCTCAAGCGCACGTGCCTCGCCTTTGGCGTCTCCGACCTCGACGAGGTCGCTGCGAAGCTCTCTGACGTGCTGGAGATGCAGCCGCCCGAAGGTCTCGTCGACAAGTTGCGGGGGCTCCAGAAGCTGAAGTCGATCGCTGACTCGCGTCCGAAGGTTGTCAAGCGCGGCGCCTGCCAGGAGGTCGTCCTGCGCGGCGATGACGTCGATCTCTCGCTGCTTCCCGTCCAGACCTGTTGGCCCGATGATGCCGGCCCGTTCATCACGTTCCCGGCAGTGATCACCCGCGATCCTCGCAATGGATCACGCAACGTCGGGATGTATCGCCTGCAGGTGCTCTCGAAGAACACCACAGGCATGCACTGGCAGATCCACAAGGACGGCCGCGCCGATTTCATGTTCAGCGAGGGCCGGATGGAGGTTGCCGTCGCACTCGGGCTCGACCCGATCACCGCCTACAGCGCTTCGGCGCCGCTCCCCAAGCACATCGACGAGTTCATGTTCGCGGGCTATCTCCGCGGCGAGGCGGTTGAGCTCGTAAAGGGCGTTACCGTCGATCTTGAGGTTCCCGCCAACGCAGAGATCGTCCTTGAGGGGTACGTCGAGCGCGGCGACGTCGCGATCGAAGGACCGTTCGGGGATCACACGGGCTTCTACACGCCGCCCGAGGAGTTCCCCGTCTTTCATGTGACCGCGATGACGATGCGACGCGACGCGGTCTATCCGTCAATCGTGGTCGGGAAGCCGATCCAGGAAGACGCGTGGCTTGGCAAGGCGACCGAGCGGATCTTCCTGCCGGCGATCAAGGCGAGCGTCCCCGAGATCGTCGACTACGACCTGCCCGTCGCAGGAACATTCCACAACTGCGCAATCGTCTCGATCCGTAAGGCCTACCCCGGGCACGCGCGCAAGGTGATGCATGCCATCTGGGGGCTCGGGTTGCTGTCGTTGACGAAGGGCGTCGTTGTTGTCGACGAGCACGTGAATGTGCACGACTACAGCGAGGTGTTCTTCTACGTTGGAGCGAACGTCGATCCGGCCCGCGATGTTGTCCTCGCCGACGGGCCAACCGACCATCTCGACCACGCTTCGACGCTCCCGTTTATCTCGGGGAAGATTGGGATCGACGCGACCGCGAAAGGACCCGAAGAGGGTGCCCGCACGTGGCCGCCAGAGATTGCAATGAGCGGCGAGATCTCCCGTCTCGTCGACGAGCGGTGGGCGCAGTACGGCATCGATCTATAGGGAAATCTCGACGATTTTCGCCACCAGGCAGGCGATATCGCCCAAAAATGGCGTTTTCGCAACGGTTCTCTCACACGATTTCTGCGCAGTTCGCTAGGCTCCGCAATCCGCGTTCGTGACGTTTGTCTCTATCGGCAATGGATCCCAGACGGAAAACCCCGCACGTCCCCGGCCCAAGCTTGTGGCCTGTTGGCTTCGCCATTGGCGTTGCCGTTGCGCTGCTCGGACTCGTCGTGCGGTGGCAGATCATCGCCCTCGGCATCGTCATCTCGCTGGTCTTCGGGATCCTGTGGATTCGTGACGCAGCGGGCCGACGTGGCATCACCGAGACAGTCGAGGTCGAGTCGGAGTACGGCCCTGGCCACCCTGGCCCGACGATCCCGCCGCCTTCCACGCGCGAGAAGTACCCGCGCAGCGTGTTCCTCGAACTCTCGACGCTCGGTGTTGGTGGCGTCATCGGCGGTCTCGTCACGCTTCCCGCACTTGGCTTCATGATCGGCCCGGCGTTCCTGAAGCAGGGCGTCAAGGATCACGACCTCGGCCCCGTTGAAAACTTCCCGCAGGATTCGTTCGTTGTCGCGACCTACATGTCCGATCCGGCGCAGGGTGAGGTCTCTCGACGAACAGCGTTCGTCCGGTACAACGGCCTGCTTGGTTCGCAGCCGAGCTTCACGATCATCTCAAACCACTGCGTCCATCTCGGCTGCCCCGTGCAGCCAAACGGGCCCGTCTACGACAAGCAGTCGAAGACGTTCGGAGACGTGACGCTGATTCCCGCCAAGCCGTCGGGCTTCGGGTGTCCTTGTCACGGTGGTCAGTACGACTCGGAAGGCAACCGTGTTGCCGGTCCTCCGGTGCGCGCGCTCGACCGCTACTCGTTCTCGATCCGGAACGGCCACCTGTTTGTTGGCGCTCCGTACTCCGTTGCGAAGGTCGAAGGCGTCGGATCCGCCGCCAAGATCCACAAGAGCGCCTACTCCTACCCAGGCGAGCAGGCCGACGGCGTCGAGTCCTGGCTCTATCCCATCCAGCCTCCGAACTAAAGCGAGCCCGTGTCGAACCAGCGTTCAAAGTACGAGCACCTGATGTACCCGGTCGACTGGCTCGAAGAGCGGTCGGGCCTTGTTGGGGGCATCAAGTACTTCCTGTTCCGCAAGGTGCCGGGCGACGTCAACTGGTTCCAGACACTCGGGGCCGCGACGCTCACCGCGTTCCTCGTCCAGGCGACGACAGGCGTGATGCTCGCGATGTACTACAAGCCCGACGCGAAGAGCGCGTACCCGTCGATCGAGCACATCACGAACGACCTCTTCGCCGGCTGGCTTGTTCGCGGCATGCACCGCTGGGGCGCGTCGGTGTTCATCATTTTGATGTTCATGCACATGGGTCGCGTCTTCCTGTTCGGCGCGTACAAGTACCCGCGTGAGTTGACCTGGATCGTCGGCGTGATCCTCGTCGCACTTGGCCTTGCTGAGGGCTTCACCGGCTACCTGCTGCCGTGGGATCAGACGGCCTATTGGGCCACGACGGTCGGCATCAACATCAACGGCACAGCGCCGTTCCTCGGTCCGTTCATCGCCCAGTTCTTGCAAGGTGGCGAGTTCATCAATGCCGACACCCTGAGTCGCTTCTACGCGATCCACATGCTGCTTCTGCCCGCGATGATTGCCGGGCTGATCGGTCTGCACCTGTACCTCGTGATCCGTCTTGGCGTCACCTCGCCACCGTGGTCGAAGGAGGCCGCGGGCGGCTCGAACGACTCTGAGCCAGGCGCAGACGAGGAGACGCATGGCTGAGGATCGCCGGGTCTTCCGGGAGCGCCAGTTCAAGCAGTACAAGTCCGACGTCAAGAAGCGGGGCAAGCCGTTCTACCCGTACGTCATGCTCCACGACTCGATCATGTCGCTGATGGTCGTCGGCGTGATCGTGGCCCTCGCGACGATCTGGAAGTGGACGACACCAGGTGACCACACCGGCATCGTCATGCACGACGGTGTCGCGTCGACCGAAGGCACCTCAGGGTGGCTCGGCAAGTTGAATGACGATCCGGCCGATCCGGGCACGATCAGCTTCACGCCGCGCCCGGATTGGTACTTCTACTTCCTCTTCTATCTCCTGCGGATCTTCAAGTGGCCGGAGTCGGTGATCCTCGGCACGATCGGCATTCCGACGATCTGCGTGTTGCTGCTGATCGCGATCCCATTCCTTGACACGCGGGCCGAGCGGCGTCCGCTGCATCGACCCGTCGCAATGGTTACGGGCGTGCTCGTGATCTTCTCGATGGGGATGATGACCTACCGCGGCGCAACCGCGAAGGAGTCACTTGGTTCTGAGCTGCTCGGCAAGGTGCCGGTGTGGGCGCAGAAGGAAGGCTTCGCAACGAACCCTAAGGCCGTGGCCGGCGCCAAGCTCTTTGCCGTGGCCGGCTGTATGAACTGCCACGTCTATCTCGGGAGCGGTGCGTCGAACCTCGGTGCGCCTGAACTGACCACTGAGGGCGCGCAGCATCGCGGCATCCTCTTCCAGGTAGAGCACCTCAAGTGCCCGAGCTGTGTCACGAAGGGCAGCCCGATGCCGGCGTTCGCGAGCCAGGGTCAGGCCAACCTGACGCTCCTCGCTGAGTTCCTCGAAGCCTCCCAAGGCCCCAAGTAACGCCCGCCCCCGGCCGCGCCGCCGGAACTAGGCTGTAACCCCTATGCGCATCTTTCTCGGCATCACCGGTGGTTCGGGCGCTCCTTACGCGGCGCGACTCCTTGAGGCGCTCACGGGTGCCGGTGCCGAGGTTGGACTGTGCGTCTCTGCCGCCGCTCTAGAGGTGATCGCCACGGAGCTGTACGGCGACGCATTGCTCTCGCGCGACGAGACGCTCGCTCGACTCACGGCGGGGATCGACGGTGTGACCGTCGTCGACGACAAGGATTGGCGGTCGCCGTACGCATCAGGCTCGGCAAAGATCGACGCCTACGTGCTCTGCCCGTGTTCGATGGGGACGCTCGGCACGATCGCCTCGGGCGGCAGCCAGAACCTCATCCATCGCGCGGCCGCCGTCGCGCTGAAGGAGGAGCGGAAGCTGATCCTCTGCCCGCGCGAGACGCCGTACTCGATGATCCACCTGGAGAACATGCTGACCCTGAAGCGTGCGGGTGCCACGATCCTGCCGCTCTCACCAGGCTTCTACTCCGGCGCCCAGACGATCGCGGATCTCGTCGACTTTGTCGTCGCTCGCATCCTCGACCAGCTAGGTGTAGAGCACACGCTCGTCCCACGCTGGGGCGAGCCGGCGGCGGAGCAGGCATGACCCTTGCGCCCGATGCCGTGCGGTCGATGTTCGATCGGATCGCTCCCGTCTACGACGTGATGAATCGCGTGATGACCGCGGGTCTCGACGTGCGTTGGCGCCGTCATGCCGCCGAAGCGGTTGTGACGCCCGGCGATCGTGTCTTTGATGGCGCCTGCGGGACCGGTGACTTCGCCCTTGCCGACCGCCGAGCTGGGGCAGGCGAAGTCGTTGGACTCGACTTCTCCTCGCAGATGCTGGCTCGCGCTCGCGCGAAGGCACCGGAGCTTGAGTGGATTCAAGGCGACCTGCTCGCGCTGCCTTTTCCTGACGGCTCGTTCGATGCAGCAACGGTTGGGTTCGGCGTCCGTAACGTTGCCGACCTAGATCTCGCGCTGCGCGAGCTGCGGCGCATCTTGCGGCCGGGCGGGCGACTCGCGATCTTGGAGATCACGACACCTCGTGGCCTTGTGCGCCCGTTCTTCTCGCTCTGGTTCGACCGAATCGTTCCGCTGCTCGGGAAGGTGCTGCCCGGCGGAAGCGCATATTCGTACCTTCCGGCATCGGTGAAGCGATTCCCGGCGGCCGAGGAGCTGGCGTTGAAGCTCGAGGCGGTTGGCTTTACCGGCGTTCGCTTCACGCTCTTTGGTGGCAGCATTGTCGCGCTACACATCGGTGTCGCAGGGGAGGCTGCATGAGTCAGATCGAAGCATTGGAAACGGTTCCTGGCCTTGCTGGCTACCTCGGCGAGCTTGAGGCGCGCCTCGCACGGGCGGTCGAGCGCAGGCCGGGGCTTGCGGCTGAGGTCTCGGGCGAGGTGCTGGCGGCCGGCGGGAAGCGGCTTCGCCCCCTCCTCTGTTTCCTCGTCTCTGATCCCGCCGAGCCACCGTCGGTCGCGGCTGCAGTCGCCGTCGAGCTCGTGCACATGGCGACTCTCGTGCATGACGATCTCGTCGACGGGGCTCGGATTCGACGCGGCGCACCGGCGGCGTGGTCGGTGTTCGGCGCCGAGGCAGCGCTCGGCGCGGGCGACTACCTCTTCTCCTGCGCCTTTGCTGAGCTCGCCGCCACGGGCGACGCAGACGCGGTTGCCACGCTCGCCGAGGCAAGCCTCGCGCTTGCTCGGGGCGAGGCGATGCAGCGCCTGCAGGTGCGTCGCCCTGAGACGACGGTGGATGCCTACCTCGAGCGCTGCGCGCTCAAGACGGGGAAGCTATTCGAAGCGGCATGCCTCCTCGGCTCAGGTGGGGATCGCGACCTTGGGGCCTACGGCCTCGCCCTCGGCATCGCCTTCCAGATCGCCGACGACATTCTCGACTGCGCCGGTGAGAGCCACGACACCGGAAAGATCCCTGGCACGGATCTGCGCGAGGGAACCCCGACGCTGCCCCTGCTGCTTGCAGCGCAGCAGGACGAGGCTGTTCGTGCCGCTCTTGCGGGCGGGCCGATCGATGGCGCGCTCGTTCGGGTTGCCGCGACCGACGCCCTGTCCCGCTCCCGGGAGGCCGCGCTCGACTACGCTGCCAAGGCGCGCGCCCATCTTGTTTCCGGTGCGCACCGCGAGGAGTTGGAAGCCCTGACCTACGCCGTCGTCGACAGAGTGAGCTAATGGCAATCGCAGTCGACAGAGCGCTGGACCAGATCCGCGAGAAAGTTGAGGCGAACGTTCGCCTCGATCTCGAGGACGGTCTGACCCTCCTTGAATCGGACGACCTGCTTGCACTGGGTGAGCTGGCGGACCTCTCACGCCGTGTTCGTGGCGGTGACGACAAGGTCTACTTCGTCCAGAACCTCTACTTGAACCAGACGAACGTCTGCCGCGTGAAGTGCAAGTTCTGCGCGTTCGCTGCCACCCAGAAACAGGAGCAGGCGTACACGACGACGCCGGAAGAGCTCGTTGCTGACGCGCTCGCACAGCGGGAAGTAACAGGGTTCACCGAGATCCACATGGTCAACGGCGAGAACCCGCACGTCGACTTCGAGTTCTACCGCGACACCATTCGCCGCCTGCATGAGGCGATGCCGGATGTGCACCTCAAGTGCTACACGGCGTCCGAGATTCACCACATGACAACGCTGTCGGGTCTCTCGCATGAAGAGGTGTTGCGCGAGCTCAAGGCTGTCGGTCTCGGCTCGCTACCGGGCGGTGGCGCAGAGATCTTCGCCGAACGTGTTCGCCGCCTCGTTACCCCGGGCAAGGAGCATCCGGACATCTGGTTCCACGTACACGACGCGGCGCACAAGATGGGGATCCCGACGCACTGCACGATGCTTTACGGCCACGTCGAAACCTATGAGGAGCGCATCGATCACCTGCTGCGGCTCCGCGATCAGCAGGATAAGACGGGCGGGTTCCTCGCCTTCGTTCCCCTCGCGTTCCACCCGGAGAACACGGTGTTCGAGCGTCGCGGCTTCACGTTCCAGACGGGCGCTGAGGATCTCAAGATGCTTGCCGTCTCGCGCCTGATGCTCGACAACATCGCGAATATCAAGGCGTACTGGATCAGCTTGACGATGCCCGTCGCGCAGATCGCGCTTCATATGGGTGCGAACGATGTGCAGGGCACGGTCGTGCGCGAGTCGATTTTCCATTCGGCGGGCGCCACGACTGGCACCGAGCAGAAGATCGCCGAGCTCGTCCGCGTCGTCCAGGAGGCAGGACGCATCCCCGTTCAGCGCGACACGCTCTACAACGAGGTTCGCCGGTGGGAGTCGTAGCGTGATTCGCCTTGGTCGGATCTCCTACGCGAACATGGCCCCGGTCTTCTTCCGGGTTGACGCTGAGTACGAAGAGATCACGGGTGTTCCGACCGCGCTGAACAAGCGGCTTGTTGCCGGCGAGCTCGACACTGCCCCGATCTCGTCGATCGAGTACGCGCGCAATGCCGACTCGCTGCGGCTGCTGCCGCGGCTCTGCGTGTCGTCGGAGGGGGCCGTTGATTCGATCCAGCTCGTCTCGCGCACACCGTTCGACCGGATTCGCACCGTTGCCGTGACGCCCGAGTCGGCGACCTCGGTTGTGCTCACGAAGATCCTGCTGCCAGACGCTGAGCAGGTGCCGCTCGGTGAAGACGCCGAGGCGACGCTGCTGATCGGTGACGCCGCGTTGAAGTCGGCCTTCGAGGATCCGACGCCGCACCATGACCTCGGCCGTTTGTGGCTTGAGCGCACCGGACTCCCAATGGTCTTTGCCGTCTGGGCCGCCCCGGAGCCGCTCCATCCCGACCTTGCCTCGCTTGAAGACGCACTTGTTGCGTCACTGCGTGCCGCACGCGCCGAGCCTGAGACGCTCGCCTACGAGGCTGCGGCGCTCTACGGCTACCCCGCGGGCTTCCTCGCCCGGTACTTCGAGAAGCTGCGCTACCGCTTCGGCCCCCGTGAGCGCGCGGGTCTCTACACCTTCCTCGAACTTGCCCACGAAGTTGGCGAGCTCGACGAGGTTCCAGAGCTTCGGTTCGCAACAACCCCGGCGGTCGTCTAATGGCCGTCGCCGTCGGATCGCAGACAGCGGAGATTCTCGACCGCGCCCTCTCGGGTGAGCGGCTGACCGACGACGATGCCGTCGCGCTCCTGCGTTCCCGCGACCTGATTGCGGTTGGGCGTGCCGCGAATGAAATGCGCGCGCGGAAGGTCGATCCTTCCCGGATCACCTTCATCATCGATCGCAACATCAACTACACGAACATCTGCAAGACCGACTGCGACTTCTGCGCGTTTTACCGCGCGCCCGGCGACACCGGAGAGGGTTATCTCCTCCCGAAGCCGATCATCTTCAAGAAGATCGAAGAGACGCTCGCGCTTGGCGGCACCGGTGTTCTGATGCAAGGCGGTCACCATCCCGACCTTGGGATCGACTACTACGAAGATCTCTTCAAGTCGATCAAGGAGCGCTACCCGATCCACCTGCACGCGCTCTCGCCGCCCGAGATTCAGCACATCTCGCGCGCGTCGAAGCTTGCCGTGCCCGACGTGTTGAGCCGTCTGCGTGACGCGGGCCTCGATTCGATTCCGGGTGGGGGTGCCGAGATCCTCGTCGACCGCGTGCGCGCGATCATCGCTCCGAAGAAGACGAAGACGGCGGAGTGGCTTGGCGTGATGCGTCAGGCGCACCGGCTTGGCATGTCGACGACCGCGACGATGATGTACGGCCACGTTGAAACGCTCGAAGAGCGGGTTGAGCACATGAGCAAGGTCCGCGAGCTGCAAGACGAGACCCGCGGGTTCCGAGCGTTCATTTCGTGGACGTTCCAGGACGACGGCAACCGCGTTGCCGCGCTCGTACCGCCCGAGAATCGGCCGACGTCGTTCGACTACTTGCTGACGCAGGCGGTCTCGCGGCTCTTCCTCGACAACGTCGATCACATTCAGTCGAGCTGGGTGACGCAAGGCATGAAGGTCGGTCAGGTTGCGCTTGAGTTTGGGGCCGACGACCTTGGTTCGATCATGATCGAGGAGAACGTCGTTTCAGCTGCTGGGACGACCTACCGTGCCTCGGCGGAAGATTTTGCGCGGACGATTCGTGCGCTCGGGAAGACGCCGGTGCAGCGCGACACGCTCTACCGCGACGTGAAAGTCTGGAACTAGAACACCGATGACAAGCTTCCTTGCCCACAACGGCGTCATCGCCGTGTTCATTCTGATGGCCATCGACGCAGTCTTCCCCGCGTTCAGCGAGCTCGTGATGGTCTACGGCGGGGCGCTCGCATCAGGTGCGCTTGCTTCGCAGGTCGACGTCTTTGGCTCGCAGAAGACCGGAACGGGCGCGTACATCGCGATCGCACTCTCGGGCACTGTCGGCTACCTCGTTGGCTCAATCGGCGGCTGGGCGATCGGTTGGTACGGCGGCCATCCGTTCATCGAGCGCTACGGACGTGGGCTTCATCTTGGGCCCGATCGTGTCGCCCGGGCTGAGCGCTGGTTTGCACGCTTCGGGTCGTGGGCCGTGTTGCTCGGTCGCGTTACGCCGGTGGCGCGCTCGTTCATCTCGATTCCGGCTGGCCTCTTCCGCGCGCCGCTTCCCTCGTACATCGTCCTGACGGCAATCGGGAGTGCCGCATGGGCGTTCGCACTCGCCGGTGTGGGCTGGGGGCTCGGCTCAAACTGGTCGCATTTCGACCACGCGTTCAAGTACGTCGAGGTCGCTGTGGTAGCGGGAATCGTCGTTTGGGCGGCGTATTGGGTGGTTCGGAAGCGTCGCTCCATTAGCATGTCCTGACCTATGGGAATCCCACACGTTGACGTCAAGGCGCAATACGCGCCCTTCATGGACCAGCTCAAGGCGGCGTTTGCCGAAACCCTTGAGACTGGCCGGTTCATCTTCGGGCCCGAAGTTGAGGCCTTTGAGCGTGAAGCTGCAGCCGCCCTCGGCTGCGCCGAAACAGTCAGCTGCGCAAACGGCACCGACGCGCTCGTCTTGGCAATGGACGCAATGGAGATCGGCCCCGGCGACGAGGTCATCTGCCCCGCGTTCACGTTTTACGCAACCGCTGAAGCGATCGCACGTTGCGGCGCGACCCCGGTCTTCGTCGATATCGATGCTGTCTCGCTGAACATCGATCCGGCCGAGGTCGAGCGCAAGATCACAGCCAAGACGAAGGCGATCATGCCGGTGCACCTCTTCGGTCGTCCTGCGCCGCTCGCCGAGATTCAGGCGTTCGGGCTGCCCGTGATCGAAGACTCTGCCCAGGCCTTTGGTGCCGCGGGTATTGCGACCAGCGTTGTTTCGACCTTCAGCTTCTTCCCCACCAAGAATCTCTTTGCCCTGGGCGATGGTGGCCTGATTGGCGTCAACGATCCAGCGATCGCCGAGCGGCTTCGCATGCTGCGCTTCCACGGGTCGCGTGCGAAGAAGACGTTCGAATACGTCGGGTACAACTCGCGCCTCGACGCGCTGCAGGCGTCGATGCTCCGGATCTTCTTGCCGCACCTCCCGATGTGGAACGCGCAGCGTCGTGAAGCAGCTGCGCGCTACGCGGAGCTCGGTCTCGGCGATCTCGTCGAGCTGCCGGCCGATGAGGCTGGCCACGTCTACCACATGTATTGCGTGCGCAGCGCTGAGCGCGATCAGCTCGCCGCTGCGCTCGGTGCCGCGGGAATCGGCTTTGCCGTCTACTACGACCCGCCCCTGCATCTCCAGCCGGCACTCGCGTACCTGGGCTACAAGCCCGGCGACCTTCCGGTGACGGAGCAGGCATCGCTCGAGAACCTCTGCCTCCCGATGTGGGGTGGGATCTCCGAGTCGCAGCAGGAAGAGGTCGTCGACGTTCTGCGGAAGGCCTCGGCACTTCTTCCGACGTGATCTCGTTCCCGATCACCCGGCACCGGATCTGGCAGCTCCTCGCCGATGCTGTCCTGATTGCAGCGGCCTGGCGGATCACGTTCTTCCTCACGTTCGACCGCGACGTTCCACCCTTCTACCGCCATCTGCTCGGCTGGCGCGTGATTGCCGTGATCGTGGCAATCAAGCTCGCGACATTCGTGCTCTTTGGCTTCTACAACCGCTGGTGGCGATACGTCTCGACCCGCGACATGTGGGGTGCGGGCCGGGGTGTGGTTACGGGATCGCTGCTCGCGTACCTTGCGCTCTACGCGTTCCCGCCCGAGGCGACATCACATTTGCCGCGGCGGATTGCGGCGCTCGATCTGTTGTTGTTGCTCGCGTTCGTCGCCGGCACTCGGCTCCTCGCCCGCTCACTGATCGAGCGGCCGCAGGGGACGATCGTGGCGCGTGGCAGGGAAGTGCTGATCGTCGGTGCGGGTGACGCGGCCCAGCTCCTGCTCCGCGAGATTCAGCGTAACCCGTACCTCGCCTACACCCCGATCGGGCTGATCGACGATGACCCACGGAAGAAGAACCTGCGGATCCACGGTGTGCGGGTGCTCGGAACGACCGACGAGATGCCGCGCCTCCTGCGCGACAACCGCCCCGACGAGGTGCTGATCGCAATGCCCTCGGCGCCCGGCGAGGTTCGTCGCAAGGTGGTCGATCTGACACGCGCCGAAGGGATCCAGGTCAAGACGCTGCCGGGCCTCCACGAGCTGATCAAGGGCGACATCAATCTCGCCCGTCAGATCCGCCCCGTTCAGGTCGAAGACGTGCTTGGTCGCGAGCAGGTCGAAGTTGACCTCGACGCCGTGGCCGCCTACGTACGTGACCGCACCGTCCTCGTGTCGGGGGCGGGTGGCTCGATTGGGTCGGAGCTCTGCCGTCAGCTCTCGCGGCTCGGAGCCGCACGGCTCGTACTTGTCGACCAGAGTGAAACCGCGCTGTACGAGATCGAGCGCGAGCTCGTCGACGAACGAAACTTCCCGGCAGCCGCACCCGTTCTCGCCGACTGTGGCGATCGCGAGCGAATGCGCCGCGTGTTTGAGCGATATCGCCCCGACGTCGTGTTCCACGCGGCGGCCTACAAGCACGTTCCGATGCTCGAGTCGAACCCGCTGCAGGCGGTTACGAACAACGTGCTCGCGACGCGCGCACTCGTTCAGGTTTCCGTCGAGTTCGGTGTGAAGCGCTTCGTCATGATCTCGACCGACAAAGCAGCGAAGCCGAAGAACCTGCTTGGGCAGTCGAAGGCGATCTGCGAGTGGATCGTCGAGTCGTTCGCGCATCGCGACGATGTCGAGACCCGCTTTGTGGCTGTCCGCTTCGGCAACGTCCTCGGCTCGTCGGGATCCGTAATCCCGATCTTCCGACGCCAGATCGAACGCGGCGGACCGATCACGGTGACGCACCCCGAGATGACACGCTTCTTCATGACGATTCCCGAGGCCTCCTCGCTCGTGGTGCAGGCCGGCGCGATGGGGGGTCGCGGTCAGGTGTACGTCCTCGACATGGGCAAGCCCGTCAAGATCATCGATCTCGCGCGTCAGATGATCGAGCTCTCGGGGCACACCGAGGAAGAGATCCCGATTGCGTTTGTTGGTTCGCGCGCAGGTGAGAAGATGCACGAGGAGCTTTGGAACGAAGGCGAGGCCGTCGGCCCGACATCGCATCCGAAGATCTCGCGGGCCGCCCGTGCACCGATCAATGCGGAGTGGCTGGACGAGCAGCTCGGTGTGCTCGAACGACTCGCGGCTGAAGGCGATGTCACCGGGGTTGTGTCGCACCTCTCCACGATGGTTGCGGCCCCCGTTCGGACAGGCTCAGCCGTCCTCGAAGACACCCTGCACTGATTCCGCAGCGGCTTTCCGCTTTCGGGGCGCCGCGCGGGCCATCCGCGCCTCCTGAGCGCATGTATACAAGGTTTGCTCCCCCGGAAGGGTTAGGAGGAATTCCGTATGAAACCCCTACAAAACCTTCTCCTTGGCTCCGGACCCCGGTACCTTCGCTCGTGGACACCCTGCGGCTCTACCGGTGCCCACCCACTCTGCGATGACAGCGTTCCCACTCACATCCCGCCGGGTCATGCCCGGGAAGATGTTTCGGAGCATGGCCTCCGGAACATCCGGTCGTGCTGAGCGCATCGTCCGCGATGCGATCGAGGAGTTGACCTACCGCGGTCTTGAGGTCGAGCCTGACGTCGAGCAGCACGCGGAACACGCTGGACACCTCGTGCACACGCACGCGGGCAGCTTCCTCTTCGAGGCCCGTGAGTCGGCTTACACCTCTCGCGACCTTGCCGCGATCACGATGCGGGCTCGTGTGCTCGCCGCACATCTCGGGTATGAGATCTCACCAGCGATCTGTCTTGCCGATGACCGCACGGTGACGCTTCGCCGTCACGCCGGTGTGTGGGTCGTCAGCCTGGAGCGTCTCGGCGATTGGGCCGGGCTTCAGCGCGAAGTCGAATACGTCTAGCGCTTCAGCTCGAGCGCGCCGAGCAAGAGATCGAGCATGGTGCGCGGATCGCGCGCCGGTGGCCGTGTTCCCGCATCGCGTTTGCGAAGGTCGAGATCGTCGGCATCCGTGAGCGGCCGTAGCCGACCCTCGCGCATCAGCCACTCGTCGACGCCACCAAGACGTCCACTAAACGTCGTCAGCACGGGTGCGCCGAGCGCCACCGCCTCGCGGTTCATCGTTCCGCCCGCCGAAACGACGAGATCCGAAAATGCGATCAGGCTCTGGGCGTCGACGGCTCGCTCTGGGACGATCGCGGATGGCAGGTTCAGCGAGCGGATGTAGTCGCGCTGCTCTTCCGTTCGGGGGATGACGACGGCGTGGGCATCGCTGCGCGAACCGATCCGACGGAGCGTCTCGAGGAACAGCGGGTTGCCATGACGGTGGTAGAGCGAGACCTCGGGCGGCGGACGCAACACGACCAGGATGCGGGAGCGGTCGATCGCAAGCTCGTCGAGAACAGCCGTGTTCGGTTCGAAGCCTGCGAGGTAGTACTCCTCCTTGAGGCCCTCATAGGTTGCGAGCTTCGGGCGGCGAATGCCGTAGCGGCGCCAGCGCTCCTCGGGAATCGACGCCGGAACGACGACGCGCGTGGCCGCACGGCAGCCAAGCTGATGCTGGAGCCAGGCCCACTCGTAGTCGAAGGTCGTCGCGCTTGGGATGCCCAGTCGGCGGGCCGTTAGCGTGAGCTCGTGGGAGCCATGCGCGAGGGCAAGGTCGAAGTCACGGTCTTTCGCAAAGTGGTGGAGCGCCTGGAGGCGGGAGGTGAGCTGCCGCGCCTTGCCCATGGCGGACGCGCCGCCGTGGTGGCCGAGCACGGTCGCCGTCATCCCATGGCTCTCGATCAGCTGGGTCGTCTGCGCGTATGCGCGCGTTGTGATCTCGACCTCGTGGCCGTCGGCCTTGAGGAGTCGTACGAGCGGCGCAAAGACGAGCGGGTGCGCGCTCGCGGTGAGATCGACCCAGACGCGCATTCGGGCGAGTCTATCCCGGCGTCGTGACGGCCCTCCGCGCTTCAGGGCCGGCTGGCCCCGAAGTCGGCCCGCGATAGGTATATGTATCGCTTATGGATACGAGGCAGCTCGCCGCATTCTGTGAGGTCGTCGAACGACGCAGCTTCTCGCAGGCTGCGGAGAAGCTCGGCGTCACGCAGCCCGCAGTCAGTCTCCAGGTGCGTGCGTTGGAGAAGCGGCTCGGAACGCAGCTCCTTGATCGCTCAGGTCGGCGTGTAGAGCCTACGCAGGCTGGCCTTCGGCTCTACCGCGGGGCGCAACGTCTGCTTGCGCTTGAGGAGCAGGTCGTTGCCGAGGTCGCCGACGAGAGCGAGGGCGAGCTCGCCGGAACGTTCGAGCTTGGTGCCTCAACCGGCCCGGGTGGCATCGTGCTCGCGCACCTTCTGCCCGAGTTCGCAGAGCGCAATCCGCTCCTCCACATCTCCCTGCGCGTCTTTGACACGCAGACCGTCGTCGAGAAGGTCGCAGACCGCGAGCTTGAGCTCGGCGTTGTCGGCGCGGCGCGTCGTCACCGCGGCGTCGCATTCGAGCCGTTCGCGCATGACCGCGTCGTGCTGGCGTGCCCGCCCGGTCACCCGTTTGCGGGCCGTGACATCACGATCGATGAGCTTCGCTCGGCCAACCTGATCGTCATGCAAGAAGGCGCCGGCGTCCGTCAGATGATCGAAGACGAGCTGCGCGGCTCCGGCCTACGCCTGCGCGATCTCAACGTTCGTCTCGAGCTCGGCCTGCAGGAGTCCGTGCTGACGGCGGTTCGTGCGGGGCATGGCGTGACGTTCATCTCCCGCGCGTCTGTCGCAAACGATCTCGCAAGCGGCGCGGTTGCCGAGGCAAACGTCGTTGGCCTCGAACTTGAGCGCGAGCTGTTCCTCGTGCGGGCAACGGGCCGCGCCGAATCACGGCTGGCACGCGAGTTCCTCGCGTTCGCCCGCGACCGCGTTCAAAGCTAGACCCCAGCCCCGAGGGTTCTCAGGGGACGCTCGGGGGAACCCCCGATAGCGCAGCCTCTCAGGCGGCAGCTACGGTCAGGGCAGTGTGAGGGACGCACGTCGCGGCCCCGGGAGAAGAAGGGAACAAGCAGGTGAATAGCAACCTTGCGGCACGGGCCGGCCGCATCAGCGCGGCCCATTGGAAGAGCGCGTTGATCGCGTGGATCGTCTTCTGCATCGGCGCAGCCGTGATCGGCGGCGCGGCGGGCACGAAGAAGGTCAACGAGGCCGATACGGCCTCGGGTGGCACCAAGCAGGCCGAGAAGATTCTCGCGACTGCCGGTTTCGGTGGTCGTGCGGGCGAGAGCGTGTTGATCTCGTCGAAGACACAGACGATCTCTGACGCCGCCTTCAAGGTTGTCGTCGCAGACGTCGTGAAGGCGGTCTCGGCCGTTCCGAACATGGAGAACGTCCGCTCACCGCTCGACACGGCAAACGCGGGACAGATTGCTGCGAGCCGCAGCGACGTGCTCGTGCAGTTCGATGTCTCGGGTGACGCAACGAAGGCGATGGACAAGATCCAGCCGACGCTCGATGCGGTCGCGAACGTTCAAGCTGCCCACAAGGACTTCGTCGTGTCGGAGTTCGGTGAGGCGAGCGCCAACCACATCCTGTCGAAGACGATCGGTGATGACTTCAAGCGGGCGGAGTTCTCGTCGCTGCCTGTCACTCTCGTCATCTTGCTCGTCGCGTTCGGCGCACTCGTCGCGGCTGGACTGCCCGTTCTCCTCGCGTTCTCTGGCGTCCTTGCAACGATCGGCCTGTCGGCACTTGCTAGCCACATCGTTCCCGCGGGAGACGCGACCCAGTCGGTGATCCTCCTGATCGGTATGGCGGTGGGAGTCGACTACTCGCTCTTCTACATTCGCCGCGAACGTGAGGAACGTGCCGCAGGGCTGAGCTCGAAGGACGCGCTGCTCCGGACTGCGGCAACGTCGGGCTACGCCGTGCTGATTTCGGGCGCAACCGTCCTGATCGCCATGGCCGGAATGCTCTTCACAGGCAACGGCATCTTCACTTCGATCGCCGTCGGCGCAATGTTGATGGTCGCCGTTGCACTGATCGGCTCGCTGTCGATTCTGCCCGCGATGATGTCGAAGCTCGGCGACCGCATCAACAAGGGTCGGATCCCGCTGCTCGGCCGTCGGGAGCACAAGGAGTCGCGTGTGTGGGGCTTCATCCTCGACCGTGTTCTGCGACACCCGGTGATCGCTGCGGTCGTGTCGGGTGGGGCGCTGCTCGCGCTCGCTCTGCCGACGCTTACGCTGCACACGCAGCTGCCGAGCTTCACTGACCTGCCGAAGTCGCTGCCGATCGTTCGTACCTACGAGCAGATCCAGAAGGCGTTCCCAGGCGCACAGACCCCGGCGGAGGTGGTTGTCGCCGCTCCGGATGTCACAGCCCCTGACGTTCAGGCCGCGATCAACGCGATGGAGAAGCAGGCGCTTGAGACCGGTCAGATGACCGAGCCGATCCACAGCGAGGTCAACCCGGCAAAGAACGTCGAGCGCATCTCGATCGCGCTGGCGGGTGACGGGTCAAACCAGATCTCCGTGACCGCGCTCGAGACGCTGCGCAACACGGTGATTCCGGCAACGATCGGGAAGCTGCCCGGCGTACGTGCGCCTGTCACAGGACAGACCGCCGGTACGCACGACTTCAACAATCAGATGAAGTCGCACGCCCCGCTCGTCTTCGGGTTCGTGCTTGCACTGTGCTTCATCCTGCTGCTCGTCACGTTCCGGTCGATCGTCATCCCCATCAAGGCGGTGCTCCTTAACCTCCTCTCGGTCGGTGCGGCGTACGGCCTGCTCGTCCTCGTGTTCCAGCATCACTGGGCAGAAGGGATCCTCGGCTTCCACTCAAACGGAGCGATCGCTTCGTGGCTCCCGCTGTTCCTGTTCGTGATCCTGTTCGGACTCTCGATGGATTACCACGTGTTCATCTTGAGTCGAGTCAAGGAGCTCGTTGACGCGGGTGTCTCGACACCTGACGCGGTCGCACGAGGCATCAAGAGCACCGCATCGACGGTGACAAGTGCAGCCGCCGTGATGGTTGCCGTGTTCGCGATCTTCATCACGCTCCACACGATCGACATCAAGCAGATGGGCTTCGGGCTTGCCGCCGCGATCTTGATCGACGCGACGATCGTCCGTGGCGTGCTGCTCCCGTCGGTGATGAAGCTACTCGGTGATTGGAACTGGTACCTCCCGCGGTGGCTCGAGTGGCTCCCTGAGGGATCGTTTGGCCATGAGTTCCACGCGGTGCACGAGGGCGAAGGTCGCGGCTCGGATACCGACGTTCCGGCAACCACGTAGGGCCGGTCACAGCATGGGCGAGGGGTGGGACCGCAGCAGCGGTTCCGCCCCTCGCTGTATTTCGACCGCTTGTCCACCAAACTAGTAGACATAAGCCTTGCTAATGCACGGGATTAGATTGCTCTGGTAGCCTGAGGACGTGACCGCGCCGGTCAAATTGGACGTGCTCGTTATTGGAAGCGGGGCCGCGGGCCTCGCTGCAGCTGTTTCTGCACAACGTGCAGGCGCACAGGCGGGTGTCGCGACAAAGGCTTCGCTGCAGGCGAATAACTCGTCGAAGGCGCAAGGTGGCATCCAGGCTGCGGTCGCCCCCGACGATTCGCCCGCCCTCCACGCGGAGGATGTCTGGAAGAGCTCGCACGAGACCGCCGACCCGCGGCTTGTCGAAGCGCTCAC